>SXHE01000226.1 GCA_005773755.1 Planctomycetia bacterium | reverse complement strand
CTCGATGATCGCGGACATGGCCGCCGCGAACGTCCCGGCGGCCGAACGCCCGGCGTTCGACAAGCTCCCCCGCGACCGTCAGTTCGAGAAGCTGTCCGGCCTCATCAGCGCGAAGGACGCGGCCAAGCGGACCGCGCCGGAGAAGCAGTTCATGGCGCAACTGCCGCTGTACCAACTCCACACCGACCTGACCCGCGGCAAGTCCGGCGCGTCCGCCGCGCTCAAGTTCGCCGAGGGCAAACAGTAGGCGGCCGGTTAACGGACGCGCGTTTCCGCTACCCCTCAGCGGTTGCGGAAGCGTGCGGGTTAGAATCGGGCGATCACAGCAGGAGAAACGCCGATGTCGGCTCGCATTCGCGTCTTCCTCGTCTGTTGTGGCACATTTGCAGTTCTTGTCGCGCTGTTGCCTGTCTTGCCCCCTCCGACCCCGCGCACCGCCCCAGTCACGCAGAAGAGTTTTTCTGACCCGGTTACGAATCGCCCCCGCGCCGTGGACGAAACGGCTGCCGAAGCGCCGGCCCCGCGGCCCCGGTTGCCGCTGCCGGCCGGGGCGGTGCGGGCGTTCGGGGCGACGCGCTTCCGGCCGATCTCCGGCCCGTTCGCGGTTTCTCCCGACGGCACCCGTATCGTCGGGCGAACCAACTATTGGGACGGTGAAGCGGTCGTCTGGAACCTGGCGACCGGCCGTCGGCTCGCGCGGCTTTCGCGCGGCGATGAGTCCTGGTTTTCGAGCCTGTGGTTCTCCCGCGATGGAGCCTCTGTGCTGGCGGTCGGTTCGGACAACTCGTATGCCTTCGACTTTCGCCGGTACGACGCCGCGACCGGGAAGGAACTGGAACGGTGCCCTTTGCCTGGCGTATCGCTTGGCCGTGATTGGCCGTTCTGTCTCACGCGCGACGGGGCGAGCGTGTTCGCGGTTCTTGAAGATCGGGTATTGGTGCGGCGGGACGTGCGGACGGGGCAGACGATCTGGGATGTGCCGCTCGATGACGGGTGGAAATCGTTCTCGCTGGTCGTATCGCCCGATGAGCAGCGACTGTTCATGGGCACGCGAGATGAGCGCTGGAATCCCCACCTGCGCGTCTTCGACGCTCGCACCGGGAAGGAATGCGACCGGATCAACCCGCCGGGGGCCGGCGCGCCGGTCTTCGCGCCGGACGGCAAGACGTTCGTCGTTTCCGCGAACAACGCGACCGCGTTCACGGTGTTCGACGCGCGGACGCTCGAACCGCGCTACAGTTTCGACGCGCCGCGGCAGTGCACACCGGTTCGGTTCTCGCCCGACGGCCGGTTGCTCGCCGCGCAATGCGACCGCGTGGCGCTGGACGTGATCGAGGTAGCGACCGGCAAGCACCTGTACGCGATCCCCGGCGACGGACTGGGCGGGTTCGCGTTTACACCAGACAGCAAGACGCTGCTGGTCGCCAAGGGCGGGTTGTCGATCCACGACGCGGCCACCGGCGCGCCGCGGCCCGGTGGTTCCGACCCGTCGCACCTCTACCATTACGAACGCCTCGACTTCTCACCGGACGGAGACACGCTCACGGCTGTCGCCGACTGGCCCGCGGTCGTGACGACATGGGACACGGCAACGGGGCGCGAGCTGGCACGGTTCCACAACGCGGACGCCGTCCACCGCCGACTGGGTTGGTCGGTGGTCGTCTCGCCGGGCGGCCGGTTTCGAATGGCGCTGGGGCGCGACCGCTATGTTATCACCGACGCGAACGGGCGCGAAGTCAGCTCCTTCGCGCGTACCGAGAACGGGCTCCCCGGATACAACCTCGAACTGTCCGGCGACGGGCGCGTGCTGTTCGGTGGCGACGGTCACGCGGTCCACCGCTGCGACACGGCGACCGGCAAGCACCTGGGTACGCTCATGGATTGGCGACCCTCCGCCGAGGACCGGAACAACAGAGGTTTCCAACCCGCGAATCCGCGCCCCGCCCCGTCGCCGTGTGGCCGCTATGTGGTCGTGTACCCCAGCACCTGGGACCGTGGCGACAACGTACCGGTGCTCGTATACGACGCTCGAACCGGCAAGCAACTGGCGGCCTGGGACACGCTGTCACCCTACATCATCGGCTGGTCCGCGGACGGCGGGCGGGTGGCCGTGGGGCGGTACGCGCACGTCGAAGACCCGAACGCCGACATCCGAGCCGCCATTCTTGGGCGCGAGGCAAAGAAGCCGGTCGTCAGTACCGGGTTCGAGATTCGCGAGATGCCCAGCGGGCGCGTGGTGCGGCGCACATCGACCGGTTTCGGCGTCTACGCGATCAGCCCGGACTTGCGCACGTTCGTCGGCCGCGACGACGCGCCCGAAAGCGACCCGCGCATCCTGCTGTGCGAAACCGCGACCGGGGGCGTGCGCCGGGTCTTCCGGCCGGGCGAGCGGTGGTGGCACTGCCGGATCACGTTCGCCCCGGACGGGCGCTCCTTTGCAACGCTGCACCTGGGCGTTCCGGTGCTGTTGTGGGACGCGCGCGGCGCGGACACACGACCGCCCGGCCCGCCGGACGCGAGCGGCTGGGCGAAGGCGTGGGACGCGCTGGCTTCGCCCGACGCGCGGGTCGCGTTCCACGCGATCCGCCTGTTCGTCGCGTTTCCCGAGGCGGGCCTGCCGGTACTCGAGACGAAGGCGGCCGCAGCGAATGCACGTATGACACCACCCGCTGGGCGGGTGGAAGCGCTGATCGAGCAACTCGGGGCCGACGACTTCCCGACGCGCGAGACGGCGACGGCCGAACTGGAAGCGATCGGGCCTCCGATACTGCCGGCGCTGCGCGTCGCCCTCAAGACGTCGCCTTCGCCCGAAGTGCGTGCCCGCGTCGCGGCGCTGATATCCCGCGACGGCCGCCCGACCGCGGAAGAACTGCGAGCGGTGCGTGCCGTCGAAGCGGCCGAGTGGATCGCGACGCCGGCCGCGAGCCGGTTGCTCGGGTCGTGGGCCGGCGGCCCGGCGGGCGCGCCGCTGACGCTCGAAGCGGCCGGCGCACTGGCCCGACTGAAGCCGTAGCAGAGGCCCGGCCCGCGCGGTATGCTTGTGCTACCGTCTCGCGGGGACCGTTATGAGCGAACCGGGCGACCGCCCAGCCGCCGACCACGGCACACAAGAGCAAACGCCGGCCGACGTCGCACGCATGCTCG
>SXHE01000225.1 GCA_005773755.1 Planctomycetia bacterium | reverse complement strand
GAACAACTCGCCCAACAGCAGAAGGACACTGCGGCGCGCAGAACCGCCGAGGAGAACGAAGGGGCGCGGCGCGAGATCGAGGCCGAACTGCGGCAGCGCGAGTTGGCCCTGATGATCTACCGCGAGAAGAAAGAGGCCTACGCGGTGCTGATGGACGCGGCCACCGACGTGGCGACCGCGAAGGACCGCGCCGAGGTCGAGGCGAACGCTGGGAAATACTACGCGGTGTACCTGGGCCGCATCCACATCATCCCCGATCTAGATCAGGGCGTGCAGGACGCGAAGAACGCCTTCGAAGCGAGACTGCGAGTGTACCGCGGGGACGCGAACAACTCGCAGAAGCCCCTGGACGTGTTCAGCAGCCCGCTTGTGGACCTGGCCGGCGCGTGTCAGAAGGGGTTGGACCTCAACAAGCTGTTGCAGAAGAACGCACCGAAGCAGCCAGCCCCGTCGTTCGGGCTGCCGTTCTTCGACGCTGCGGTTCGGCAGTTGTCGAAGCCGAAGCCGCCCTCGCCCCTGGCGCTGCTCGGCCTCCCCGACCCGCCGAAGCCATAAAGTGAGGTGACGCAATGGATCACATCGTGCGGCCGAACGCGGGGGCCAGCGATTTCAGGCGCGCGAGCAGCGCGTCGAGGGTGGTGAAGTCGACGGTTTGCGCGCCGTCGGACGACGCGCGGTCGGGTTCGGGGTGGGCTTCGATCAGGAGGCCGTCGGCACCGGCGGCCAGCGCCGCGAGCGCCATCGCGGGGACATAGGCCCGCTTGCCGGTCCCGTGGCTCGGGTCCACGAACACCGGCAGGTGGCACAGCGCCTTCGCGGGCGGGATCACGGACAGGTCGAGCGTGTTGCGGCTGTGGTCCGAGAACGTCCGCACGCCGCGCTCGCACAGGATCACGTCGTAGTTGCCGCCCGCGAGGATGTACTCGGCGGCCATCAGCCACTCTTCCAGCGTCGCGCTCATCCCGCGCTTCAGCAGCACCGGCTTGCGGCACCGGCCCACGCGCTTGAGCAGCGCGAAGTTCTGCATGTTCCGCGTGCCGATCTGGATGATGTCGGACGCCTCTTCGACCGCGCTCGCGTGCTCGGTGTCCATCAGGTCGGTGACGACGCCGATGCCGGTCTGTTCGCGGCACTTCTTCAGGATTCGCAACCCTTCCAGGCCCAATCCCTGGAAGCTGTACGGGCTGCTGCGCGGCTTGAACGCCCCGGCGCGCAGGAACTTCACCCCGCGGCTCATCAGGTGTTCGGCCGTCTTGAGCATCAGCGGTTCGCTCTCGACCGAGCACGGCCCCGCAATCACGGTGAGCGTTTTCGGGCCGATGGTGCCCTGCGCGCACGTGATCGTGGTGTCGTCGTGCCTCATCTCGCGGCTGGCGAGCTTGTACGGCTTGGTAACGCGAATCGCCTCTTCGACGCCATCGAGCACCTCGAACAGAGACTGATCGACGGCCCCGGTGTTGCCGGTAATGCCGATGGCGGTGCGCGTCGCCCCCGGCATGACGTGCGCCGCCATCCCCTGGGCCTCGATCACCTGAACCACTCTGGCGATCTGCGACGCCGCGGCGTGCGATTGCATGACAACGAGCATGGTCTCTGGCTCCCCGTTTGGCCGCGTGTCGCCGGCGCGCGCGCCGCTCAGTTGGCGTATTTCGTTGATATGGGGTATTATACGAGGCACGGGCCGAACCCTCCGCGAGGGGCCGATGGACCTGCCGTACGACGACCACCTGCACCGCGCCGTGACCGAACTGGGCGAACCGGAGGCGCTGTTCCACATCAGCACCGGGCGGTTCCTGGCGAAGCTGGCGCTCGGTGTGCTGCTCGTTCTGTTCGGCCTCGTCGCCAACTACCTGTGGTGGTTCCAGGGGCCGGCCACGTTCGACCACCTCGTCATTCACCTGCTGTACATCGTGCCGCTGTCGGGCGTGGTGCTGCTGTACCACATGTACCGCAACCGCGGGCTGTACATCCTCATCTACCCCGCCGGACTGCTCCGCTTACGCCGCGGGGAGGTGGATTCGTTCCCGTGGGCGGACATCGAACGGGTCAGCCTGAAAGTGGTGCGGGCCGAGGGCGCGGAGTTCACCCGCGACCCCGACGGCGAACCGGTCGCGTGCTGGCTCGCCGCGGACCTGCCCACATTCAAGCTGTGGGACTCCGGGCTGACGGTCGCCCGGTCCGACGGCACCGAGGCCCACCTCGGCCCGGCGCTCTCGGACTACGCGGCACTGGCCGAAGAGGTACAGAAGCGGACGTTCGCGGCCCTGTGGCCGGCGCTGCGAGCGCACTTCCGCAACGGCACCCGGCTCGCGTTCGGCGAACTCGAACTGGACCCCGACGGCCTCCACCACAACGGCAAACTGCTCCGCTGGCGCGACCTGAAAGAGGTCGTCATCGCGCAGGGGATGCTGAGCATCAAGCAAGCCGGCAAGTGGCTGCCGTGGTCGCTGGTGGGCATGAGCAGCATCCCCAATCCGCACCTGCTGTTCGCCGCCCTCGACGAGGCCCACCGCGCCTACGCCCGCCCAAGAAGGGAACCGAAACCACAAGAGGCGAGGCAACTGAAAGCACAGGAGGATTAGACCGTGTGGACCGTAGCAGCAATCGACCGGCAGTTGAGCGCCTCCCTCCGTACCGGCGGGTCGCCACCCGGTGCGAGAAGACCGCCCGAAACTATTTGGTGTGCGTGCACGTAGCCGCTATGCTCCTGTTGCAATGACCGGGCCGTCCACACGCCCCAGCCCCTGCGCGCCAGTTCGATCGTCCGAGGTGACCCATGACAGCCGGCGACCTTCGTCCACTTCTGGGCCGGTCGTTCCCGCCCGTGCTCGCGGCGCTCATTCTGTTCGGTACGCCCGCGCGCACCCCCGCGGCCGACAAGCCCGCGCCGCTCGAGCGCGACAAGGTGTGGCAGGTTCACCTCACGCTCACGGCCGATGAGTACGCGGCGATCCAGCCGCGCGGGGTGCGCACGTTCGGCCCGCGGCCCAAGGAACCGGAGAAGCCGGCCGACCCGAACCGCGAGGTTCACAAGAGTCAGTTCGGGGCGGACCTGGCGTGGGGCGCCGCGGCGGTCGCGATCGGAAACCAGACGTTCGAGAAGGTGGGCGTGCGCTACAAGGGCAACGGCACCATCATGGACACCTCGCGCGCGCTCAAGAAGTCGTTCAAGATCGACCTCGACCGGGCGGGCGGCAGCGCGCGGTTCGCCGGCTCCAAAACGATCAACCTGAACTGCGGCGTGACCGACCCGACCAAGCTCCGCGAGGCGCTGGCCTACGACGTGTACCGCGCCGCGGGGGTGCCCGCCGCGCGCACCACGTTCGCCGAAGTGCGCCTGACCGTGCCGGGCAAGTACGACAAGGAACTGCTCGGCTTCTACACCGTCGTTGAGGAAGCGGACAAGCCGTTCCTGAAGGACCGCTTCGGGACCGACAAGGGCCTCGTGATGAAGCCCGAAGGGCTGCGCGACTTCACCGATCTGGGCGACGACTGGGACCGGTACAAGAAAGCGTACGCGCCCAAGCGCGACGCAACGCCCGAAGAGGGCAAGCGGCTCGTCGCGTTCGCGAAACTCGTCGATAAGGCCGACGACGCGACCTTCCGCAAGGACATCGAGTCGTACCTGGACGTGGACAACTACCTGCGGTTCATGGCGGCGACTGCGTTCCTCGCCAACACCGACAGCTTCTTCGACCTCGGCCACAACTACTATTTGCACCTGAACCCCAAGACCAACAAGCTCCAGTTCCTGCCCTGGGACCTGGACCGCGCGTTCGCCAACTTCGGCAACGCCACCCGGAACATGGACCTGAGCCTGATCCACCCTTACGGCGGCACGCACAAGCTAACGGAGCGGTTGCTCGCGGCCCCGGGGGTCGCGGAGCGGTATCAGAAGTTGTTCAAGGAACTCGCGGGCACGGCGTTCGCGAAGGATCGGTTGTTGAAGGAACTGGCCGCGGTCGAGAAGGCCACGGCCGACGCCCGCGCCGCCGACGCGAAGGCGGCAACCGCCCGCAAGGAAGTGAGCGGGCCGGGCTTCTTCGGGGTGCCGCCGGAGCTGAGCGCGTTCGTTCAGACCCGAACCGAGTCGATCACGGCCCAACTGGACGGGAAGAGCAAGGGGTTCATCCCCCAGCGCTTCGGCTTCGGACCCAAGAAGTAGCGCGATCAAGAGTTAGCCCCCTGCCCACCATAGCTCCTCCGCGTCGGGAAGTTCAAGCGGTTCCTGCTCGTGTGGCGCGTTCATCGGGTTCGGCCCACGGCCTAGAGCTTGTTGCTGAGGTGAGCGAACAACTCGGCGTAGGGGTACTCGATTCGGTGCCATTCCGCCAAATAGCCGGTGCGCCCGCAGGCAACGCACCGGCACACGACGAACGCCCAATCCACGTCGCGGTTGTCGTAGAGCGTGACACCGACTGCTAACTCGAAGAACGATCCGCCCCGTTCGGTACAGGGACAGTTCACGCACTCCGATTCCGCGTTCGGGTTGCCCTCATAATACCCCTCGATCCGCTCGGTGTGAAACAGGTATTGGGCACCACAGGCCCGGCAGAAGAGCGCGACCTCTTGGTAGTCATCATCCGTCTGTGTCGAGAACACACGACTGCCACAGTCGCACGCAACTTCGGTGACGGCCTCGATCGGGTCGCCCGTTTCACCGTGGCGCTCCAGCAACGCTTTCAGGTCCGCCGCTGAGTCGCTGTACCAGTCTTCACCCCGTCGTTGAAGTGACATGCGAAACTGCCGTGTTGAAGTGGTGTGCCGGTGAAGTGCTAGAGGCGGTCGCCCCCTCACCCGCCGCCCCAGAGCGGGCGGCGACCTCTCCCCCATCAGAGCATGGGGAGAGGTGGGAACCAAGCCCACCCGCGCTGGGAAACCTTTTCTGCCCTACTCCGCGCGGGCCGCGCTGCGCAGGTTGTCGCCGCTGACGCGGAGGCCGAGCGCGGTGCCCTTGCCGGCGTTCGCCACCTTCACCAGCACCGCGTTCCACCCTTCTTTCAGTTCGACCTCGAACGACGGGGCCGGGGCCGCGGTCGTGCCGTTCACCCACGCCCGCCACGGGTTGTCGGTCTCCACCGCGACGGTCGCCTTCTGCTTCTTCGGCGCGAACACGTACGCGCGAACGTAGACCGCCGGCGCGCCGCCGGTGGCCTTCAGGTCGAACTTGCCGTTCGGGTCCGCGGCCAGCGGCTTCCACTTGTCCGGCGAGATCGTTTCCGCCTTCGGCGCTTGCACGTCGGCCGAGAGCGCCGCGGCGAAGGTCGCGTCCACGATCAGCCCGCGCAGCGCCTCTTGTTCCTTCTTGCTCTTGAGGAACGCCAGCAGGTCGATGAACT
>SXHE01000026.1 GCA_005773755.1 Planctomycetia bacterium | reverse complement strand
GTCGGCACCGCGCGCGAGCCGGGCTTGCCGACCCCGCCGGACCCGCGCGAGCGCGGCGCGGGAATGTTCGTCGGCGTGCGCCGCGCGTTCTGCATCGCGCCCGACTTCGGCGGCAGCGCGGACCCGGCCGCCGAACCCGGCAGCAGGTAACACCGCGCGAACGGCGCGTCCTTCTCTTTCACGAACCCGTGCCGCTCGTCGTAGTGGGCCGTGAACACGGTGTCCGGGCGGCTGTAGTGGTTCAGTTCCGTCAGCGCCGCGTACGTGTTGCCCAGCGCCTGCGGCGGGGTCAGCGTACTGTCGGCCGGCGGCAGCACGAACAGGCCGACGACCTCCGGCGCGTCGTAGCCCATCCGCTTCAGCCGGCTCCGCACCGCGTAGGCCACGTCCAGGAACATGCCGCTGCCGGTGCCCCCGGCCAGCCCGCCCACGACGTACACCCGCGGCCGGTTCGTGCGCCGCTGCAGGCCGGTACGGGTCTCGGTCAGCAGCATCGCGTCCGGCGCGCACGCGGCCTCGAGTTCGGCCTGCACCTTCGCCATGATCGCGCGATAGTGGTCGAGGAACGCGAGCCGGCCGAACAGCCGCACGCCCATCGTGACCGGGGTGCGCGGCAACTTGTACAGCAGTTGTGGGTCGAACCAGCCGTCGGTCAGGTTGCGGCCGTTGAAGCGCGGCTTGTGGTAATGGGTCGCCCGGTTCAGCTTCGCCGCGAACACCTCGGACGGGAGCAGCCCGGCCAACTTGTCGTCGGTGCGGTCCACGACGGCGTCTTCGAGCGCGTCGGGGTCGGTGTCGATGAACAGGGTGCGGACCGCGGGCGTCAGTGCCGCCGGGCCGTACCGCTCGGCGAGGTCGAATCGCAACCGCTGGAGCACGCGCAGGCCGGCTTGTCCCAGGCCGATCCCCAGGGCCGGGCGCAACGGGCCGGCCCCGCTCAGCTCCGGCGGCGCGGGCGTGAACACCGGGCCGAGCGGCTCCGCGAACCGCGCCGGCGTGTCACCGGCCACGATCAAGGACGGCAAACCCGCCAGCGGGTCGGTGGGCGCGGCCCGCGGTGGCGTTTCCACGTCCGAACTGGAGCACACGAACCGCGCGTGCGCCGGCGCGCCGCCCGTGCCGGTGCCGATCGCCCGAACGAACGCGGTCACGCTCGGCCACCGGTCGTCGGACTTCTTCGAGAGCGCGCGGGCCAGTGCCGGCCGGTCCGCGGCCGGGCTGGGGTCCAGGTTCGGCGGCAGGTTCATGTGCTGCATGAGCAACTGACTCATGCTGCTGCCGTCGAACGGCCGCACCCCGGTCAACAGTTCCTGGTACACGCACGCGAGGCTGTACTGGTCGCAGTACCGGGTGATGATGCCGTCGAACGTTTCCGGGGCCGCGTACACCGGCGTGATCCCGCCGGTCACGGTCGCCATCAGCCCCTGTAGGTCTTTGACCTGGCCGAAGTCCGCAACCTTGACGTGGTTGTGGAGCATGAACAGGTTTTGCGGCTTGATGTCCAGGTGCTGGAGCTGGAACTGGTCGTTGAACAGGTCGAGCACCTCGGCGGCCTCGGCCATGTACTGGAGCAACTCGTCGCGCGGGATGCCCGGCAGCCCCTTGTCGCGGCAATCGCGGAAGCGGTCCCACAGGTTGCAGTCGGCCAGCTCCATGATAATCATGAGGCGGCCGTCCACGATGTCGTACCGATCGAGCGCCAGCAGGTACGGGTGGCGCACCTGCTTGACGCGCTTGAGCGCCTTCAGCTCTTGCTCGGCGTAGCGGACCAGGTCCGCGTCTTTGGAGCGCATGTCGCCGTGGATGATCTTGACGGCCTTGAAAATGCCGCCGGGGGCTTCGCACTTCCAGACCTCACCGAACCCGCCGGAGCCGAGCCGGTCGAGGAGCCGGTAGCCGGGAATGAGTTCGGCCTGAACGTCGAAGCGAACGGACATCGGGCAACCCCGTCGGGGGAGGGGAGCGGTTGGCGCGGAGACGTACTCGCTGAACCCTAGAACACGATTTGCGGCCGGGGCTGAAGAACGCGCACGAGGGGCAAAACGGCCGAACGGACGGGGAAACGCGCAGCGCCCGCCGAACGGCGGGCGCGCGGGGCGGGCGCTGCGGGCGGAAGCTCAATCCGGCGGCCCCAGGTACACGAACGGGGCCCAGTAGAACGGCGACTCCCAGCCGGCCTTGCCGCGGATCGCGAGCCGCGCGGCCTTCAGCGCGTCGGGGTACGACGCCCCCTTCCCGTTCGCCGGGCGGACCGCGCCGAAGAACGTACTCATCAGTTCCGCCGTCGCCGCGTCGTCCACCGACCAGCAACTCGCCATCACCCCGCGCGAGCCGGCCCCGAGGAACGCGCCGGCCAGCGTGACGCCCGCTTCCATCGGCCGCTGCGGGCCGACGTTCGTCACGCACGCGCTCAGCACGGTCAATTCGCATCCGGCCAGCTTCAGGCGGGAAATCTCGTGCAGCGTGAGGAACCCGTCGTTGCCGGGTTCCTCGCGGCCCTTCGGCGCGGGCGTCAGCGCGACCGCGGCGAAGGCGTTGCCGAAGCCCTCGTCCGCGAACCCGTGCGCGGCCAGGTGAATGAACCGCTTGCCGGGCAGCGCCGCGGCCACGTTCGCCTCGGTCGCGTCCGCGCCCTCGAGCGCGGTCGTGCGGTTCGCGTGGAAGAACTGCCGCACCTTCTTACTCTCGACCGCGGTGTACGGCAGCCGCGGCAGCGGGTTGCCGGCCATCGCTTCGGGGTACGCCGGGTCGCCCACGGTCAGCAGCGCCGCCTCGCCGTCGAGCGCGCGCGGCCGGTTCAGCACCACCGCGAGCGCCGCGATGGACGGCGCGTAGCACACCGGCGGCAGCTCGTCGAGCGCGTACTTCGGCGTCTTGCCGTCGGACAGCAGCAGTGCCTCGAAGGGCAGCTTGTGCAGCCCGCCATCGGGGATCAGCACGACGCGATTGACGCCGCTGGCGCGCAGCTTCTCGCGCAGCGCCGCCGGCAGCACGGAGTCGCCGAGGATTTCTGGGGTCGCGGTGACGGTGGCGTTGGGCTTGCGGCCAACGAGCGTGACGCCGCGGGTCGGGTTGAACCGCGGGTCCGCGACGTGCCGCAAGTACTGGTTCACGAGCCGCGAGGCGACCGCGTCCGTGAGCGGGACGAGTTCGACGCCGGCCGGGGTCGGGCGCGCGGGCTGGTCGGCGTTCGGCTTCAGCGTAACGCCGCGGAAGCCGGCGCGGGCGACCGCGTCCGCGGCCGGTGGGTCGCCGATGCTGTCAGCGACGGGCTTAGGTACCGTGAGTCGGAACACCTGCGGCGGCGCGGCCGGGTCGGTACTCAGCACGGCGTAGCTGTCGTCGCGGCCGATCATGTAAGTGAGCAACACGCCGCCGGCCTTGTGGGCCTCCTTCCGTACCTGCGCGAGCGCGCTCTCGGCGAACGCGGGATCGGTCAGCACGCGCGTCAGTGGGTCGGCGTTGGCGATCTCGCGCCACGCCTCGGTGTACTCCTTCTGGGCCGTTTCGAGGTCGGCCAGCAGCGCCTTCGCACCGGGGTCGTCCGCGGCCAGCGCCATCGCCTGCGACCGCAACCGCGACACCGCGCGGCGGGCGTCCGCTTCGCGCGCCAGCAGCTTCGTGCGGTTATCGCCCACGAGCCGCTCGCGCGGGTCCACGCCGGTCGCCAGCATCTGGTCGAGGAGCGTGCGGCTGCGGCTGCGGACGATGGCGCGGAGCAACCCGTCGCCGTCGTTGTCGCGCGCGCACCACGCCGCCAGCAGCTCGAACGCGGGGGCGAACTGGGCGAAGAACTGCGCCCGCTGCGCGGCCTCGCCGAACGTGTTGATCCGGGCGCGGTCGGCCACGTCGAACACCTCGTTCAGCAGCTTCTTCGCCTCGTCCTTCTTTCCGTCTTTGTCCTTCAGAACGGCGAGCCGCCAGAGGGTGATCGCGCGCGTCACCGGCGGGCAGCGCGGCCGCGCGGCCTGGAACACGCGAGCTTCGTCGAAGTGCTTCGTGGCGTCCGCGGGTCGGCCGCGCAGGTCGGCGCAGATGCCGAGGAAGTTCAGCGTGCGGGCCAGCAGGACGTGCCCCTCCGCGCGCTGCGACGCGGCCAGCTCGGTCCAGATCACCTCCGCGCCGGCGGCGTCCTTGCGCGCGAGCAGGTCGAGCGCGCGAACGTGCTTCGCCGTCGCCCACAGGTAGCCCTTGCGGTAGCCGTGCTTGGTGCAAACCGCTTCGAGGTTCGGCACCAGCAGGGCCGCGGGCGCGACTTGCCCTTGCGCGAGGAACAGGTCGGCGCGAACGGCGTCGATGAGCGCGGCGTTCACGTCGTCCGGTTCGGGGAACTTCGCGAGCACGTCGGACGCCTTCTTGAGCGCGTCGCCGGCGGCGGTCGCGGGGGCCGGCGCC
>SXHE01000224.1 GCA_005773755.1 Planctomycetia bacterium | reverse complement strand
GTGCCCGCGCCCAACGCGGTGCCGCCGGGGGTCGAACGGCCCGCGCCGGCCCCGCCCGCCGCGCTCGCCGGCCCGCCCGCGGTCAGCATCCACACCGGCCCGATGCGCCCGCAGTGGGTCACCGCCGCCGACGGCACCGAGGTGCTCGTCCTCGTGCGCGCCGCGAAGATCGACAACCGCATCGTCTATCAGGGCGTCGTCGTCGATTGGGCCAAGCTCCAACTTGTGCTCAAGGACGAGGTGAAGGTACTGTTCCCCGACGCGAAGGTGGTGCCGGTGCGCGACCCGGCGGGCGTCTCCCCCGATCGCGCGATGACCGCGCTGCCGGTGCAACTGGACACCGGCGACGCGCCCGCCCCGCCGCCGGCCGGGTGGACGCCCCTGCGCATCGGCCTCGTGCTGGCGTGGGTCGCGGCGCTGGTCGCGTTCGCCGCGGTCGGGTTCAGCGGTTGGTCGCTCATCGACCTGGCCGAGCGCCGCATCCGGTTCGTCTCCGCGGTCACCCACGAGCTGCGCACACCGCTCACCTCGCTCCGCCTGTACCTCGACCTGCTCATGAGCGGCCTGATCCGCGACGAGGCCAAGAAGCAGGAGTACCTGAACACCCTCGCCACGGAATCGGACCGGCTGCACCGGCTCATCGACAACGTGCTCGACTTCGCCAAACTCGAAAAGCGCACCAAGAACGGTGACATGAAGCCGGTGCGCGTCGGCGACCTGCTCGACGCGATCCAGCAGACGTGGACCGACCGCGTGGCCGAGGACAACAAGCAACTGCTCGTCGTCACGACGCTGCCGTCTTCGACGGAGGTGTTCACCGACCCGATCATGGTTCACCAGATCGTCGGGAACCTGATCGACAACGCCCGCAAGTACACGCGCGAGGCGCAAGACAACCGCATCTGGCTGCACGCCAAACCGGGCGCGAACGGCGGCGTGGTGTTTGAGGTCGAGGACCGCGGCGCGGGCGTGCCGGCGGGCGAGCGCACGTCGATCTTCAAGCCGTTCCGCCGCGGCGCACAGGCCGACGTAAAAGCCGGCGGCGCGGGCCTGGGCCTCGCGCTTGCCAAGCAGTGGGCCGAAGTGCTTGGCGGCACGGTGGTCTACCGCCCGGCCGACGCCGCGCCGGGCGCGTGCTTCCGGTTAGAGTTACCCCCACCGCCGAAAGTATAACGCCGCTAATGACACCTCGCCCTTGAGGGCGTTGATCGTGCAACCCAACACCGCCCCGCCGACCAGCCCGATCAGAATGCGCGTGTGCGGAACCGTGGACGGTGCGGACATGAGCGCCCCCCAGGCGAGCGAAGCGTGTGTTCGCCGTTGTGGGAGTGTCGCGCAGAGTGGCTACCGGGGAAGCGCTTTCGGCAGCGAACCGGGCTTTGGCTTCGGTACGCCTTCCGGCCACGGCTTCGGTTCGTCGAGTCGTGCCGACTTGAGTTGATTGCGAACCACCAACGTGCCGCGCAGCCCGAGCAGATTGAACCGCTCGTCCGGCGACAGCAGCCAAGCTTTCGGGTGTTGCTTGTCGATGATGCCTTTCTCGATCGCGTCGAGCAGCGGGCCGAGGTCGTCGAGTTGCCCGGCTTCGCGGTAGAGTTGGATCATGAACACGGCCACGCCGATGTCCCCCATGGTCTGCGTTCCTGCCGCTTCGAGGCACACCCGGGCCGCGGCGGTGTGATCACCCAAATGTGAATGGCAGAGCGCGATCCGACGGTATCGAATGTCGTGCATCGAGTAGGAGCAGTTGGCACAGAAACTGCGCGGTGTCCACCGCGTGTACGCTTCAAGTGCTTCCTTAAACTGCCCCTGTTTGTAGAAGGCGAGCGCGACCGACTCCAGTTGAGTCGGTCGGGCCGACACACCCGCGATCGTGACGGACGGGCCGTACAACCTGTTGTCGCGCTCCTCTGCGGTGAGAACCGGTTGCGCGTTCGCCACGGCCTCATCGCGCAATACTGGCCTCGGTTCGGGCGCGACGGCCACCGGTTCCGGCGGCGTGCGCGGAGTGACGGAGACCGCATCAGGCGCGGCCGGTGCGGGCTGGGGAGAAGGCCTACAGCCGACCGCCAGCAACGTTGCCAAGAGACCAATTCGGGCGAGCATCGCGCACCCCACAGACGGCGACTCGATTACCAAATGCTACAACCCACCGCACGGCGTTCCGTTGGTGGCGTGTCACCCGTAAACTACTGGCCCGCGCGCGAGCGCGCTGGTATTGTGCCCCTCACACTCCTCACGGCGCGCCGTTATGTTCGACTACCTCATCCGAAATGGCCGCGTCGTGGACGGCTCTGGGCTGCCGTGGTTTCATGCCGATGTCGGCATCACCGGCGACCGCATCACTGCGGTCGGGCGGTTCGGCAAGGCCGGCGCGAAGCAGACGGTGGACGCCGCAGGGCGCGTCGTGTGTCCGGGGTTCATTGATGCGCACGTTCATGGCGACCTGCCGCTGCTCGCCGATCCGCTGCACGAACAGGGCGTGCGGCAGGGCGTGACGACGCACGTGATCGGGCAAGACGGGGTCGCGTTCGCGCCGGTGTCGCCCGACACGATGGCCTACATGCGGCGCTACACGGCCGGCTTCAACGGCAACTTCCCGCTGCCGGGCCGCGACTGGCGCACCGTCACCAAGTTCCTCTCGCAGTTCGACGGGCAGTGCTCCATCAACGCCTGCACGCTCATCCCCAACGGCAACGTCCGCATGGAGGTGATGGGCCTCGACCCGCGCCGGCCCAACCCCGGCGAGATCGCCAAGATGAAGGCGTTCGTGCGCGAGGGCATGGAGCAAGGCGCGGTCGGGCTGTCCAGCGGCCTCGACTATGTGCCCAGCCTGTACGCGGACGAGGACGAGCTGACGGCGCTGTGCGAAGAGATCGCTCCGTACGGCGGCATCTACGTCACGCACATGCGCGGCTACAACGGTCAGAAGGCCCCGGCCGCGCTGCAAGAGGTGTTCAACATCGGCAAGCGCGCCGGCTGCGGCGTGCATGTGTCGCACTTCAACTGCCTCGCCGATCAGACCATTCCGCTGCTCGACGCGGCCCGCGCCGACGGCGTGGACGTGACCTTCGACCTGTACTGCTACCTGTACGGCAGCACCATCGTCGCCATGATTACGCTCCCGCCGGAGTTCCTCGAAGGCGGCGTGGAGGCAACCGTCGAGCGCCTGAAGCTCCCCGCGACCCGCAAGAAACTGGAGTCGGCGTTCGCCAACCCGCGGTTCCCGATCCACACGCTGCGCCTCGCCAGCGTTCCGCACGACGAGTACCGGCACCTCGAAGGGCAAACACTTCCCGCGGCGGCGGACGCCTGCAATCAGTCGATGCTCGACTTCACCTGCGACCTGCTCGTGGCGACGAACCTCGCGGCCGGCTGTGTCGTGCGGCACTTCGCGGAGCGCCAGGAAGTGGACATCCCGAAGCTGATGCGCCATCCCCTGATGATGGGCGGCAGCGACGGTATTTACGTTGGGGGCAAGCCGCACCCGCGCGGCACCGGCTGCTACGCGCGGTACATGGGGCACCACGTCCGCAACGGCGACTGGCCGCTCGAAGAAGCGGTGATGAAGTGCTCGTACCACGTCGCCCGGCGCTACAGCCTGAAGGACCGCGGCCTCATTCGCGAAGGGCTGGCCGCGGACGTGGTGATCTTCGATCCCGCGACCATCGCCGACCGCTCGACGTATGACGACGGGAAGGCGCTGGCGGTGGGCGTCGATAGCGTGTTCGTGAACGGCGTGCCCGTGCTGCTCAAGGGCGAACGCACCCCGGCGCGGCCCGGCCGCGGGTTGAAGCGGCAGTAGGCGAACGGCCGG
>SXHE01000223.1 GCA_005773755.1 Planctomycetia bacterium | reverse complement strand
TCTGGTTCATGCCGATGCCGGGGACGTGCTTGCCCATCAGCGTGCGCGGTCGGGCCACCAGGTCGTAGAAGTGTTCGTCGATCACCCGCCGCAGCAGGTGCTCGCCGAAGTTCGTGACCTCGGTGTCCTCGTTCACGATCAGTACGCGCCCGGTCTTCAGCACGCTCTTGGAGACCATGTTCCAGTCATACGGGAAGATGCTCCGCAGGTCGATCACGTCGAACGTGCGGCCGTGGTCGCGGGCCAGTTCGTCGGCGGCCTGCACGCACAGCGGGAGCGGGCGGCCGTAGCTGACGACGGTGCCGGCCGTGCCCTCGCGCACCAGCGCCGCCTCGCCCAGTTTGACCGTGTAGTCTTCCAGGTCCGGCCACTGCGGTTCCCACGCGGAGCGGTCGCCGATGGGCGCGTCGATCATCCGGCTCAGTTCGTCCGCGTCGGCCGGTTCGCCGGGGATCAGTCGCGCGTCTTTCGCGCGCATCAGCGCCTTGGGCAGCAGCACGAGAACCGGGTTCGGGTCTTTGATCGCGGCGAGCATCAGGCCGTAGGCGTCCACCGCGTTGGACGGCATGACGATCTTCCACCCGGCGAGGCGGCTGGCCCAGCTCTCGAAGCTGTGCGAGTGGTACACGCTGCCGCGGATGCCGGCCCCGTTGGGGGTCATCACCACGATGGGCAGCGGGTAGTTGCCGCCGCCGGCCCAGCGCTGGTTGCCCGCGACCTTGAACAGGTCGAGCACGTTGAAGGCGTAGTCGCAGAACTGGATCTCGCAGACGGGCCGGCCGCCGGCGTAGGCGATGCCCATCGCGGTGCCCATGATGCCGCGCTCGTCGAGCGGCGTGTTCCACGCGGTCTTCAGGCCCTGTGTGGCGGTGAACACGCCGCCGAGCGGCGGGCCGACGTCTTCGCCGAACACGTCCGTCACGCCCAGGTGCGTCTCGCCGTAGTGCAGGGCCATGCGAACGGCTTGTGCCATGCTCGCCATTGTGAGTCCTCCACAAACGTTTAGCCGCGAGCCACACGCGAGCGCGCCCGGGTGGGTGGCGCGCTCGCGTGCGGCTCGCGGCTAACTCGTTCAGCGCGTGCCGGGCAAACCCGTGAAATCGACCGGGTAGATCGAATCGACGGCGCTGGGGGCGTAGGTGTGGGCGTAGACGTCTTCGCGGGTCGGCTCCGGCTCGCTCATCGTTTGCACGACGGCGGCGTCGGCCTCGCGCTTCGCGTCCTCTTTGAGCGCCTGCACCGCGCCGGTGTCGATCGCGCCGGTGTCGATCAGCTTCTGCTCGAACGCGGCCAGCGGGTCGAGTTCGTTCCAGTTGCGCTGCGCGCCGCTGGACGACGAGTGCCCGTGCAACCGGCTCACGGTCGCTTCCAGCAGGAACGGCTTGCGCTCGCGCCGGCAGTACCGCATGGCGCGGTCGAGCGCGGCCCACACCGCGACCGGGTCGTTGCCGTCGGTGGTCTCGTGTCGGATGCCGTAGGGCAGGGCGCGGTCCACGATGGGTCGGTGCGTGTGGACCGAGTCGAGGTCGGTCGAGATGCCCATCTTGTTGTTGGTGACGATCATGAGCACCGGCAGCTCGCGGCCGGGGCGCGTGCTCCAGTTCATGCACGTATCGAAGTCGCCCTCCGCGGTGCCGGCCTCGCCGCCGATCACGATGCTGATGCCCTCGTTCTCGTCGGGGTTCTTCTGGCCGTGGCGCTTCTGCACCAGCGCGGTGCCGGGGGCCATCGCGAACTGCACCTCGATCACGGACGTGACCGGGACGACGTTCCAGTCGGGGATCGCGTAGTGGCCGACGAAGTTTCGGCCGCGGGAGTGGGTGTCGGTCTGCCGCATCGCGAGTTGCCGCGTGTGGTCCACCATGGGCATGCCCATGGCGAGCATGATGCCGGCGCTGCGGTAGTGGAGGTGCAGGTAGTCGTACGCGGGGCCGCGGCCCTTGTGAACTTGCAAGCCGAGGCAGACGTTGAAGGCTTCCTCGCCCGGCCCGCCGATCCAGAAGTACGCTTCACCGGACTTGGACATCTTGATGCCGCGCTCCTCGAGAGCGCGGGTGCGGAGCATCTGGCGGAAGACGGTGAGCGCGAGTTCGACCGTCATCGAGTCGCGGCCGGTGCGGATCACGGATGGGGCCGCGGTCCGGGTGCCCCGCCGGAGCAGGGCGTCTTCAAGATCGGGCGGATCCTCGTTCGCGTCTGGCATGAACGGTTACCTCCCGGCACGAGGTCGGTTTTGGAGAGGCGACGGCTCCCGCGGGCACGGGGGAGCAATCGAGCGGACCGACCAGGGTCCGTTTATCGACAGTTCCGGGTTCAGTCGAGGCCGAAGTTTCGTGCTGTGCTAGTACCTTCGGCTTCCGGTCAGTAGGAATCGGGTCAACCGCGAAACCGGCGCAACACACCGGGTACGAGGCAACAAACTCGACCGTTTGGGGTACTCTACGCCGGGCGAGCGTCGCGGGATGCGGCAAACCTTGCGGAATGTTCGGGCCTTAGCGCCCCGCGACGCACCCAACCAATAGTTCGCCGGACGGTCGCGGGTATTATACCCCCAACTCTGCCGCGCGGTCGAGCAGATCGGGATTCTTGCCTTCGTTCGGAGCGAGCGGCGCGGCGTAAGCCCGCCGGTTGTGTTCACC
>SXHE01000222.1 GCA_005773755.1 Planctomycetia bacterium | reverse complement strand
GGTGGTCGCGGCCTTCGCGCCGTCCTCGGCCGCGGTCTTCGCTTCGCCGCCGGACACCTTCAGCGCCGCGACGTCCGCGGCCACGGCCTCCGCCTTCTTCGCGAGGGCGTCTACGGCCTCCACTTTCTTCGCGAGCGCGTCGAGGTCGGCCTTCGTGGTCCCGGGCTTGGCGTCCTTGGTCGCCACCGCGAGCTTGTCGATTTCCTTCTGGAGCGCGTCTGCCTTTTCCACCGCGCGCTTGACCTCGGCGGAGGTAGAAGTCTTGAGTGCCTCGAGCGCCTTCTTGGTCGCGACCAAGTCTTTCTGAGTCGTGTCGAGTGACTTCTTCAGTTCGGCGGTTGCCTTCTCGATTTCGTCTTTCGGGTCCTGTTCCTGTGCGGCGACCGCCGGCACGGGTGCCCATCGACCGGGCAAGAGCGAGCAACCCACAAGAAGAAGAAAGACGAGGAAAACCCGACTCGCGGTCATGTCGTACCTCGGTATGTCGTCGCAGAGAGACGAACCGCCAGGCAGCGGCAGTTTGGGGGGACGCCTACTCAATAGCGAGGTAATGCCTAGTTGCACGGCGAGTGCCGTACCCACAATATTTCTGCCTAATTGCAATTCCACGGAAATCATTGGGTTCTCGCACGGGTCTTGAAAGAACTGCCCTGCGCGTGGTGCTATAGGTGCGCGCATATCGGGCACATATGCGCGTAATCTGATCTTGCGCCGATCATTCGGCGCATCTGATATCCTCGGCACAAGTCTCGCAGATCGATCCGTCGACACGGTTCGGAACCCACTCAACCGAATTCCCCGCTCTTCGTAGCGATTCCCGTGTCTCCCTGTCGATACCCCCTTTCGTAACAACCCGAACCGTTGTGGTCTGGGCACGGACGCTCAGACCACAACGGACCACACCTAGCACGCCTAACTATTCACGGAGGAACATGAACGCTCTCATCCTGATGACCGCGGTTTCGATCGGTCAACCCGCGCCCCCCACGAATCTCCCCGCGATCCCCACGCCCGGCGCGGTCGCCCAGCCGATGCCGCCCGCCGGCGAGATGCCCCCGGCCAACGGCAACGGCGAGAAAGCGCCAGAGCCAGAGCCGGAGAAGCCCGAACCGTACGCCCTCATGCGGCTCCTCTCCACCACCCAGTTCGGGCAGCGGATGGTCGAGAACGGGTGGTCGGTCTCCGGTTGGGTGGAGGGCAACTACACGCTCGGCACCGCGCGCCGCAGCAACCTGCCGGTCACGTTCAACGACCGCACCGACTTCTGGCAGATGAACCAGAACTTCCTGCGCATCGACAAGGCCATCGACACCGGCAAGAACGAGTTCCAACTCGGCGGGCGCGCGGAGCTGATCCTGCCGGGCACGGACTCGCGGTTCACCATCGCCCGCGGCCTGTTCGACCAGCAACTGCGCAACGGCGCGAACGGTGGTGCGCGGAAGTACCCGGTCGACCTGTACCAGGCGTACGGGGAAGCATTCTTTCCGGACCTGGGGCCGAAGGGGACGACCGTTCGGGTCGGTAAGTTCGCCACCCACGTCGGGTACGAACTCGTGCAGGCCGCGGAGACCCCGTTCCTCCAGCGGTCCTACCTGTTCCAGTACAACCCGTTCACCCACACCGGTGCGTGGGCGATCACCCCGCTCAACGACACCTGGACCGTGTCCAATGGGCTGGTGGTGGGGAGCGACAACTTCATCGACTCGGCCAGCCGGTTGACCTACATCGGCCAACTCAAGTGGGCACCGAAGGACGGGAAAACGAACGCGCTGTTCAACGTGGTGGTGACGGATCCGCGGTTCGACGTTGCCGAGGCGTTCCCGTTCTACAACGTGTACAACTTGGTCCTGACCCACAACTTCAACGACAAACTGACGTACGTCCTCGACACCACGTTTTCCCACATCGACGGCGTTCCGAACGTCGGGTCGGCCACCTGGTACGGGGCCGCGCAGTACCTCAGCTACAAGCACACCGACACGGTCACGAGTACCGCCCGTGTGGAGCTGTTCGAGGACACGAAGGGGTTCCGCACCGGGGCGCGGGGGTTGTACACCGAGGTGACGTACGGGGTGTCGTGGGCACCGAAGCCGGGGCTGATCTTCCGCCCCACGGTCCGGTACGATCACAACAACACCAGCCGCCCGTTCGAGGGCAAGCCGGACCTGTTCACCGCGGCGTTCGACATGATCCTGCGGTACTGATCGGCACCGCCGGGTAGCAGCGCGCCGGCCGGGGCACCACCCCCGGCCGGCGTTCGTTTCGCGAGCGCGGGGCCGCGACACCGATCTACTCGCCCGGTTCCCGGTGCTTCTCGGCGGCCTCGTTCTTCTTCCGCCAGCGCTTGTGCGCTACTTCGGTGAGCAGCCCGTCGCTGTTGAGGTCCATGTCCTGAAACTCGGTCACAGGCCGCCGTCGGCCCCGCCCCGCATCATGGCCGCGTTGTCGATTATCATTTTGGCGAACCGCAGGAACTTTTCCTTCTTGGTGGACGGGACCGGCCCCTGTTCGAGTTACTGCACCCGGCGCTGGCACATCGGCCCCGACCCGGCCTCGGTTGCGCCGAACATCTTCCAGATGTTGTTGGTGTCGCAGGTGACCAGCACGAAGCGGTGTGGTGACCGCAACGGGCTGCCGGCGCGTGTCGGGCGCGCGGTGCTACCGGGCCGCCGCCGGGAGCCGGAAGTGCGCAGCGGACGACGGCAGCGGGGTCGGCGTTTGGGCGTCCGACGTGGCCGGTTGGCGCTGGAGCGCGACCTCGACCGCCAGCAGCAACTCGTTCGGTCGGTACGGCTTCTTCACGAACCCGGCCATCAGCTCCTTCTCCAGGTCCGAGAGCTGTTCGACCGCGTACCCGCTGGCGAACAGCACCTGCACGTGCGGGTTCAGGTTGATGAGGTGGCGGAACGCTTCGTGCCCGGAGAGCACCGGCATCGTGAGATCGAGCAGCACGAGATCAATGTGATTCTTTTCGGCCGAATACACGTCCACCGCTTGCTGACCGTCGGCGGCGCGGAGCACCCGGTAGCCCCGGCCCTCCAGGGTCAGCGCGGCCAGGTCGCGGATCAGTTCCTCGTCGTCCACAACGAGGATCGTACCCTGTCCGGCCCGCGCGGGCGCGGCC
>SXHE01000025.1 GCA_005773755.1 Planctomycetia bacterium | reverse complement strand
GTGCCCTTGTTGCGCCAGAAGTCCGCGCCCGCGAGGTCGCCGAACGCGAGCCACAGGCCGGGGTGCATCGTGTCGTGATCGGTGGCGTCGCCGGCCTTCGGCGGGTGGTTGCGCGTGACCTGCGTGCCGTTGGGCGCGCGCAGGTGCATGAAGTACGGCCGCTTCACCTTCACGTCGTTCCAGACGTAGGTCGCGAACGGCTTGCAGTCGATCCGGATGCCGAGGCTCGTCTCGTTTCGCACGAACGTGACCTTCGCCGGCTGCGCCTGGGCCGGTGCAGCGAGCAACAACACGAGAACCGCCGCGCGCGTGAGCATGGGAGAGTACCTCGGTGCGTGTGTCGAGTCTCAGCTCTTCATACTGACCGGACCGCGGCGCGCGATCGCCAGCGACGCGGTCCGCAACAGCGATGCGTACCCCGCCAGCAGCAGCAGCCCGACCGCGCCGGCCGCGCCGCGCAGGCACCACGACAGGTACACCGCGCCCTCGCGCTTGCTGTAGAACGAGCCGACCACCAGGAACAGCGACACAAAAAGCCCGACCCAGAACCAGGACGAGTATGACCACGCCGCACTCATCAGCGGGCGGTCGTCGAGCCGCTGGCCCAGTCGAGCCAGGAACGCCAGCCACAGCCCGAACGAAACGAGCAACATCGCCGCGGTGCCGAAAGACGAGGCCACGTACAGGTCGGGCATGAACGCACCGATCAGGCCGACGAGCGAGACGCACAGCAGCCAGATGCTCGTCTGGAGCGTTTGCGCGCCGTGCGAAGCGGGGACGCGCAGGCAGTTCAATTGCCCGACGAAGTGAATGAGAGCCGGGAGCAGTTGCACGAGCGCCAACCCGTAGGTCGCGTTCTGGAGGAACAGCTCGTCGCCGGGGCGCGCCAGCGGTCCGACGACCAGATTCACACCGACGAACAGCACATAGAAGGGGATCGCGAGGTACGCGCCGAAGCGGGCGATGTTCAGCCCGGAGCGCACGTCGGGCCACGGGTGCAGCAGGTAGCGGGCACGCAGGTCGGGTGCGAGGTCGTACAGGTCCGGCCGCGCCGGGGCGAACGCGGGGAAACTCGGCCCCGGGTCCGGCGCGGGAGCCGGCGCGGGCGGTGGTGGAGGGGGCGGTGGCGGTGGGGGCGGTGGAGGCGGAGGCGGAGGTACGACCGCGGGCGCGGCCGGCGTCGAGAGCGGCACGATGGGAATCGGCACCGCGACCGTCAGCATCCCGCCGCAGATCGGGCACCGCACCTGGCGCGTGACCGCGCCCTCGTCCAGCACGAACGACGACCCACAGTGCCCGCACTCGAGTTCGTACTTCATGGCTGGCACGCGCTCACGCTGGTTCCGCTCGGATAGCTGATGTACTCGCGGGCGCGGCGTTCGTCCGCGCTCACGGGTACGACGGCACCCGCCGCTCGACGGCCCGCACCGCGGTGTTCAGCAGCCCCGTGTACCCGCGCAGCAGCCACAACAGTACGCCCATGAACGCGGCCTCCCCGGTCCAGGCCAGCACCCGGTTCCGCGGGTTCAGGTCGAACGCCGCGCCCGCCAGCGCCCCCAGCAACAGCACGCAGCAGCCGAGCCGGATCACGTACGACCACGCCGCGGCTTCGAGTTCGGAATCGCCCAGCGCGGGGCCGAGCTTCAAGAAGAACGCCAGCCACAGCCCGGCCGAGCACACCACGGCCACCCCACTGCCGACCACGAAGTACATCCCGCGCACGTCGCGCGCCGCTACAGAGGCCGCAACACGAGAGCAACAACATGCCGAGGCTCGCGGACACGAGCAGGCCGCCGTGCGAGCGCGGGAAGTTGGTGCAGGCGAGCTGGTAGAAGATGTGCAGCAGCACCGGAATGACGAGCGGCAGGGCGAAGCAACACCCGAACGCCCGCACCGTCCAGTCGTTCGGCCCCGCGAATGCTGGCACGATGACGAGGTTAAATCCGGTGAAGAGCGCGACGATCACGAACGCGACCCGCGACGCGGCCCGCGCGCTTTCGAGAGCGCGCAGCACGATGGGCCACGGTACCGGCTTGGGCGACGACCCCCACGGTACGGGGGCCGGCGGCGGAACAACCGGCACCGGTGGGTAGTAGAACGGCGAGCGCGCGGGAACCGGCCGCGGTGCTGGTGATGGGGGCGGCGGGGGCGGTGGGGGTGGCGGGGGCGGGACGACCGGCACCGCCACCGCGACGATCAGCGCGGCCCCGCACACCGGGCACGACGCCGACCGGCTCTTCGGGTGCAGCACGGCCTCGAACAGGTGGCCGCACTGCGGGCATTCCAACTCGTATCGCCTGGACACGCCGCGTCTCTACCCCTCCACCGAATCCAGGTACTCCTTTGCGGCGACGCGGACGTTGCGCACGGCCCGCCAGTAGACGCCGACCAGCAGCAGCCAGCCCATCATCAGCGCACCCTGCTCCAGGAGCTTCCGGTCGTCGGCCCCGACGTGCTTGCGACCGAAGTCGACGTACAGCTCCCAGCCGAGCGTCGCCACGAACGCGGTCAGCGCGAACACGAAGCCGACCGCGCCCACGGCCCGCGCCGCCCGCGGGCGCTTCAGCGCCATCCCGCTCGCGGCCAGGCCCGTCAGGAACCAGAACTCCGCCAGCGGCACCAGCAAGAGGAATCCGTACCAGGTGTACTTGAACTCGTCCTTCAGCAGTAACCGCTCAAACGCGAACGACGCAACCAGCGCCCCCAGACCGACCAGCGCGAACACACCGCTGAGCGCGAACAGGCCGCGTGCCCCGCTGCTCCGCGGCGCGCTGCTGGCGATCAGTCGGCCGAACACCAGCGGCACACACGCGAGCATCACCGGCAGGCCGTAGCACGCGAGGTTCAGCAGGTCTTCCTTCTTCAACGGCACCGAGTTCGCGCCGCCGTCGTTGACGTAGCCCTCGATCTTCACCCACTCCGCGCCATCGCCCTTCGGCAGCGGCCCCACCGACCGCTCGTACACCACCTTGCCGAACCCGACGAACGCGATCAGCGACAGCAGCAGCAGCGCGAACTGGACCCAGAACAGCCCACGGCGGACCGACTTCCACCCGGCCGCGGCGACCTGCTCGGCCGTCGGCTCCTCACCCTTCCCCTTCGGCTTCGCGGGCTTGGCCCCCTTCGCCGGCTTGTCGCCTTTGTCGCCCTTCGCGGGCTTCGGGCGGTCCTTGATCCGCCCGCCAATAGCCGGCGGGAACGACTCCAGTTCCGAAGGCGCGCCCCCCGGCGCCACGGTCGGCGAGTGGAACGCAGGCGGCG
>SXHE01000221.1 GCA_005773755.1 Planctomycetia bacterium | reverse complement strand
CGTTCGACAAGGAGGCCGCGATCCTCGGCCTGGGTTTCCCCGGCGGGCCGGCGGTCGAGCGCGAGGCGGCGCTGGGCAACCCCCGCGCGCACGACTTCCCGCGCGCGTTCCTGTCCGACAGCCGACTCGAGTTCAGCTTCAGCGGGCTAAAAACGGCCGTGCTGTACGCCTGCCACGGGCAAGACGTAAAGAAAGCGACGCCGCCCGGCCCCGGCCCGAAGCGCGCCGACCTCGCCGCGAGCTTTCAGGCCGCGGTGGTCGATGTGCTGGTGATGAAGTGCAAGCAGGCGCTGCGCAAAACCGGACTGATGCGGCTGGCCGTCGGCGGCGGGGTGAGCGCGAACAAACCGTTGCGCGCAGCGCTCGAAGTGATGTGTGCGAAGGAGGGAGCGGAACTGTTCATCCCGCCGCTGAGCCTGTGTACCGACAACGCGGCAATGGCCGCGCTCGCGGTGGAGATGTGGAAGCGGAACGAGTTCGCCCCGCCAGACCTGGACGCCGAACCGAACTGGCTCTAGGCGAACGGCCGGTGTGCGCCGGCCGGTGAGGGCGAAGCGGAACAACCGGCCGGCGCGCGCCGGCCGTTCGCCCTTACTTCTTCTCGTCCTTCGCTGCCGGGGTGGGGGCCGCCGCCTTCGGGGCGGCCTTCTTCGCCTTCTTCTTGGCCTCGCGCGCCTTCTTCTGCTTCTCGGCCTCGACCTTCGCCGCGGCGTCGAGCTTCGCGACCTCGGCGTTCACCGCCAGCCGCTGCGCCTTCGGCAGGTACGCGCCGGCCCCCAGCCGCGTCTCGTACTTCTTGCGCCGCTTCTCGGTCGCCTTCCGAATCACGCTCGCGGGATTGCCCATGGTGGTCTCCGTATCTGTGTGGTTACAGGTATTCACTCTAAGGTAGCAGGTACTCACCGAACGTCGAGGGCCGCGCGAGCCGATGAACCTGGACACGTTCCGACAGTTGCTCGCGCCCGAAGGGCGAGCCGTGCTCGCCGATGCCGCTGCGCTCGCTCCCACGGAGGCCGCGTTCCTGGCGAGCTTAGAGGCGCTGCGCAAGCGGCACGCGCCCGAGCTGGCGAAGGCCGCGCTCGAACTGGCGCTGCTGCGCGTCAAAGCGCGGGCGAAGCTTCCCGCCGCGGACCGCAGGTACTTCGCGCGCGAACCGCTCGAACAGGCGACGAGCGAACCGGTCGCGCGGCACCGGGCGGCGCGGGTCGCCGGGTTCGGGCGCGTCGCGGACCTGTGCTGCGGGATCGGCGGCGACGCCCTCGCGCTGGCCGCGGCCGGGTTGCACGTGGACGCGGTGGACACGGACCCGCTGCGCGTCGCCATGACCGAGGCGAACGCACGTGCGCTGGGACTGGACGCGCGCGTGCGCGGCACCGCGGGGGACGCGCTGACCGTGCCGCTGCCGGACGTGCGGGCCGCGTTCGCGGACCCGGCCCGCCGCACCGACGGCCGCCGCTACCTCGACCCCGAAGACTACGCGCCGCCACTCGCGGCGCTGCGGGCGCGGTTCGCGCCGGGGTTCCCGCTCGCGGTAAAAATCGCGCCTGGTGTGGTGCAGGCCGACCTGCGCAGCACCGACGGCGAGGTCGAGTTCGTCTCGCTCGGCGGTGAATTGAAGGAGTGTGTGCTGTGGTTCGGGCCGCTGCGCACGGCCGCCCGCCGCGCGACGGTGCTTCCCACCGGCGACGCGCTAATTGCCGAAGTGCCTCGCGAGCCGCGCCCACTCGCGCCGGTCGGGGCGGTCCTGTACGACCCGGACCCGGCGGTCGTGCGCGCCGGGCTGACTCCCGATCTGGCGGAGTGCATCGACGCCTTCCCGGTCGATCACCAGGTGCAGCTCCTCACGGCCGACCGCCACGCGCCGACGCCGTTCGCCACGGCGTTCGCGGTCGAGCACGCGGCCCCGTTCCACGTCCGGCTGCTGCGCGAGTACCTGCGCGCGCGGCACGTCGGCCGCGTCACGGTGGTCAAGCGCGGCTCGCCCGCGGACGCCGACGACCTGATGCGGAAGTTGAAGCTCGTCGGCCCGCACCACCGCACGGTGCTGTTGACCCGCGCCGACGGCGCGCACACGATGATCGTGTGTGACCGCTTCGCGCGCGGAGGGGCCGAATGATGTGTCCGGTTCGCGGTCGGACACTCGTAATCTCCCCAGAGGGTCGTGCGCGGCTTTTGGTTTCTTGCGGAACCTCCGGTTTCGCGGTACTATCCGTTGTGGAACCGTGCGCGGGGTCGTCGAAACGGGCCCGTTTGGTGCGTGATTGGTGTAGGTAGTCCGCTTCTCCCTTTCAGGCGCAGTCATGCCGTCGCTCATTCTGCTGAAGTCTCCCGAGGGAGCGTCGCCGAACAAGAACATCCCCCTAAACGGGGATCTTCTGGTCATCGGCCGCGACGAGAACGGGTGCCAGATCGTGATCCCGCACCACGCGGTCAGCCGCAGGCACGCGCAGATCACCCGCACCGGCAAGCAGTTCTTCATCGAAGACCTCAAGAGCCGGAACCGGACCTTCGTCAACAGCAAGGAAGTGCCGCCCCCGGTGCGCCAGCCGCTGAAGCCGGACGACCGCATCAAAATCTGCGACTTCCTGTTCCGCTTCCACGACGAAACCGTGGTCAAGCAACAGGAACTGCCCCCGTGGATGTCGAAGGGCGCTGCGATGGACGACGGCGAAGCCGAAAGCGGTATGACGACTATTGAGGCCACGCAGGGCAAAGGCAGCGCCCAGCAGTTCCTCGAAATCGCCCCGTCGGACCGGCTCCGGGCGCTGCTCGAAATCAGCACGAATCTGTCGCGCGAAATCGACCTCGACCCGCTGCTGAGCCGGATCGCGGACACGCTGTTCAACGTGTTCAAGCAGGCCGACCGGTGCTTCCTGTTGATGCTCGACGAGGCCGGGCGGCCCGCGCCGAAGGTGATGAAGAGCCGCCGCCCGGCGCTCGACGACACCCGGTTCAGCCGCACCATCGTCAAGAAGACCATCGACTCGAAGCAGTCGTACCTGAGTGAGGACGCCTCCAGCGACGCGAGTCTCGGCCCGGCGGCCAGCATCGCCGAGTTCAAGATCCGCTCGGTCATGTGCGTGCCGCTGATCGACGCACAGGGTAACCCGATCGGCGCGATCCAGGTCGACACTCAGGACCGCACCAAGAAGTTCGTCCTCGACGACCTGAACCTGCTCACCATCGTCGCCAACCTCGCGGGCGTCGCCATCGAGAAGGCGCGGCTTCACGAGGCCGCACTCGTCAGCGAGAAAGAAAAGAAGGAAATCGAGCTGGCCCGGAAGGTGCAACTGGGGTTCCTGCCGCAGACGCTGCCGGACGTGGCCGGGTACGAGTTCTACTCGCACTACTCGCCCGCCCAGACCGTCGGTGGCGACTACTACGACTTCATCTCGCTGCCCGGCGGGCGCGTGGCCGTGGTGCTGGGCGACGTGGCCGGTAAGGGCGTCCCCGCGGCGCTGCTGGTCGCGAAGCTCAGTTCCGAGGTGCGGTTCTGCCTGCTGACGGTGCCGAACCTCGCGGACGCCGTGTCCCTCCTGAACGAGCAGATGATAATGGGCGGGCTGGGCGACCGGTTCGTCACGCTCGCGGTCATGGTGATCGACCCGGTGGCACACCTGGTCACGATGGTGAACGCCGGGCACATGGCCCCGAAGCTGTACCGCGGGGCGACCGGCGAGCTGGTGGACGCGATCACCCTCGACGCCACCGGGTTGCCCGTCGGCGCGCTGCCGGGCTACCCGTTCGAGCAGGTCATGCTGACGCTGGAAGTGGGCGATTCGATGGTCGCCTTCACCGATGGGGTGAGCGACGCGATGAGCCCGCCACCGGCCGACGAGTTGTTCGGGCCGGAGCGCCTGGACGCGGCCCTGCTGCCCGACGATTCGGCCCTGGCGAGCGACGCCCAGCGCCCCCAGCGCCTGGGCGAACGGCTGGTCGCCGCGGTCCGGGCCCACGCCAACGGCCGCCCGCAGAACGACGACATCGCCCTGGTCGCGTTCGGCCGCCTGGAAGCCGGCATCGGCCCGACCACGAGTACTAACCGGGTCTCGCCGACCAGCCGGAGCAACCGGATCCCGTAGATTTTCAGCAAACCGCCCACGCGCCAGGGGTTTTAACCCCTGGCTACTCTCGGTTGCCCCGTTGGGGCCGCAAAGACAACGGCCCCAACGGGGTCACCGTACAATAGCCAGGCGTTTCAACCCCTGGGGCCAGCGGAGGAGAAACCATGTCTGGACCGGCGGTACTTCCCGATACGGACGTCGAGACGGAACAACGGACGAAGCGGCAGCCGCCGTACCACGTCATCCTGTTGAACGACGACGACCACAGCTACGAGTACGTCATCGAGATGCTGAAGCAGTTGTTCGGCTACTCGGTCGAGAAGGGCTACCAGCTCGCCAAGATCGTGGACACGAAGGGCCGCGTCGTCGTCTGCACCACCAGCCTCGAACGCGCGGAGCTGAAGCGCGACCAGATCCACGCCTTCGGCCCCGACCCGCGAATCGCCGACTGTAAAGGCTCCATGAGTGCGGAACTCGAAGCGGCGGAATAGTGCCAGTGGTTAGTGGCTCGTGTCAGTGAAAGACAGCAGGCGAAAGACCAGAGCCGAAGGGCCGCGGTCTTCCGCCTGCTGTCTTTCACAAACACGGGCCACTAACCACTGACACGGCTCCGACACTACTTCGCCTTCTGTACCGTGACCGACTTGATGACCACGTCCTTGCT
>SXHE01000024.1 GCA_005773755.1 Planctomycetia bacterium | reverse complement strand
GTCGCGACCGTCGCCCGCGCCGCGACCGTCGCCCACGCGCGCGGCATCGTTCACCGCGACATCAAACCGGGGAACGTGCTGCTGGCGAGCGGTCCACTCGAAGGGGGTTCGGACCGGGTGCCCAAGCTGTCCGATTTCGGACTGGCGAAGCGGCTCGACCGCAACGACGGGGTCACGGTCGAACGGGGCGCGCTGGGCACGCCGGGGTTCATGGCCCCGGAACAGGCCGCGGACGGCACGGTCACGGCCCGAACCGATGTGTACGGCCTGGGAGCTACCCTGTACCACGCGCTGACCGGACTGGCCCCGTTCGAGAGCGATGACCTACGAGCGCTACTCGAACAGATGCGGTCGGCGGAACCGGCGCGCGTCCGCGCCGTCCGCCCCGAGGTGCCGGCCGAACTGGAAGCGATCGTTCACAAGTGTCTGGAGAAAGACCCCGCGGTGCGGTACGCCTCGGCCGCGGACCTGGCGACCGATCTGGACCGGTTCGCCGCCGGCGCGGCGGTGCGGGCGAAGGCGCTCACCCCGACCCGGCGGGCGCTGCGGTCCGTTCGCCGCAACCGCCGGACCCTGACTCGGTACGCGGGCGCGTCGGTGATGCTGTTCGTGGCAGTCGCGTGCGGCGCGCTGGTGAGCGGCACGGTCCCGAGTGCGGAACCGGCCCCGACTCCGACCCCCGCGCTGACGCCGCTCGAAGAACTGCAAGCCGACCTCGCGGCGGGGAAGCCGGTCGGCCTCGTCGGGGCGACCGGCGACCCGCAGTGGCACGCCTGGGTTCGCGGGGCCAGCGGGTTCAGCCCGGCCGCGGCGCGCGACGGGGCTTGTTCCTTCCAGACCATCGGGCACTCGATGCTCGACCTGTGCGCGGACCCGATGACCGACCACTACCGCCTGCGGGCCGAATTGTGCCACATGGACGCGACCGGCCTCGCCCCGGGGGCGACCCTGCCCCGAACCGGCGGGTACAAGGTCGGGCTGTACTTCGGTCGCCAGACGGCGCACGGCGCGAACGGCTGGCGCTCGGAAGTGGCGATGCTCATCAGTTTCACCGAGTTCTCCGCGCGGCCCGACGAACCGGAGTACGCCAGGCTCGACCGACTCACCATGCCGTGGTCGCCCACAACGGTACTCGGCCCCAGCACCGCGGGCCTCGCGAGCGTCGCGCACCAGCGGTCCCACAACTTGCCCGGCGTGTGGCGAACGATCGAGGTCGAGGTCGGCCCCGCGGTCCTCCAGGCGCGGTGGATCCAACCCAACGGGCGCTCCGACCCGCTCGCGGCGATGTCCGTCGCGAACCTCCGCAGCGCGTACCGCGAGCCGCCGCCGGCGCTCACCAACACGTTTCCCGCCAGTGGTATCGTGTATCCGGAATGGAACCCGCGCGGGGCCGTCGGCATCTGGTCCGCCCGCTCGGCGGTCGCCGTGCGGAACGTCACCCTCACCCCGTTGAATTAGCCCCAAGGAGCAACCCGTGCCCGATCCTTCGATCAGCGTCACGGCCCCGTCGCCCGGCGCGACCGTGGGCCGACCGTTCACTGCCAGTGGTGCCTACGTCTCGAACTCACCGTTCCCGTCCGTTTCCGTCGTACTGAAGGATTCGAGCGGGACCGTCGTCGCGACCGGTAGCCCGGTCACGGTCGGAAACAACCAGTGGTCGGCTCCGATCGCGCCGACGCAGGCGTACACGAACGCCTCGGTCTACGCGGAACTGGTCGGCGAGGGTGCCAACGACTCGGTCGGAAACATCACGGTGACGTAGCCGCGTGCCTCTAACGTGACGGCGACGGGCGCGAGCGCCATCGTTCCGAACGTGCCGTCCGAGAAATCGCAAGGGCCTCATATCCCCGATTTGCCCGTTGCCGCACGCGCCCTGTTGCGCGACAATGCCGCCATTCGCTTCACACCGGCGGGCTGACGCCGCGCGCTCGGAGACGCACCATGAAGATCGGCATGAACCTGTTGCTCTGGACCGGCGGCGTGACGGCCGAGCACTTCCCGCTCATGGCCAAGCTCAAGGCCGCCGGGTTCGACGGGGTCGAGATCCCCGTGTTCGGCGGCACCGCGGCCGACTACAAACCGGTCCGCGCCGAACTGGACAAGCTCGGCCTGAAGTGTACCACCGTCACCATTCTGACGAAGGACACCAACGCGATCAGCGACAGCGCCGCGACCCGCCAGAAGGCCGCGGACTGGCTCAAGACCGTCGTCGAGATCAACCACACGCTCGGCTCGGAAACGGTCGTCGGGCCGTACCACTCGGCCATCGGCGAGTTCTCCGGCGCGGGGCCGACCGGCGACGAGAAGAAGCGCTCCGCCGACGTGCTCCGCGGCGCGGCCGAACTCGCGAAGTCCGCGAACTTGATGATGGCCGTCGAGTACCTGAACCGGTTCGAGTGCTACCTGCTCACCACCGCGGCGCAGGCCGTCGAGTTGGTGAAGATGGTCGATCACCCGAATCTGCGGACCATGTACGACACGTTCCACGCGCACATCGAGGAGAAGAGCCAGGCCGCGACCGTGCGGACGCTGACCCCGGTGCTGGCCCACGTTCACATCAGCGAGAACGACCGTGGCACGCCCGGCACCGGGCAGGTCGATTGGGACGCGGCGTTCGGCACGCTGGCCGAGGTGAAGTACGACGGGTGGATGGTGATCGAGGCGTTCGGCCGCGCGCTGCCCGACCTCGCCGCCGCAACGAAGGTGTGGCGCGACCTGTTCCCCTCGCCCGAAGACGTGTACACGAAGGGCATCAAGTTCATCAAGGAGCAGCTCGCCGGCACCGGCGGGCGCTGCGGGTGACGTCGGCGATTATTTGCGTACCTTCCGGCGCTCGTAGCCGCGAAGGTACGCGCCGATGTGCTGGTGCATGTCTTTGGGAGCGAAGCCGTTCAGTTGCATTTCCTCGATCGCGCGCTCGGCGGTCCAGCCCTGGTACTCCATGCGGTAGATCGCGCACATCGTTCCGGTGCGGTGGATGCCGGCGAAGCAGTGGACGAGGACCGGGTGGTTCTTCGGATCGTCCATGATCTCGATGAACTTCGCGACGTTCTGAGAGGCGGGAATCTCGCCCTTTTCGTCCTCGCCCCACACCTGTGGCTCGCGCCGGTCGAAGTTCAGGCCGCGGGCCGCGCAGAACTCCTTCTCCCACGCATCGGGGTGCTCCGTGCCGCTCTTGCGCGCGCCGCGCAGCGTCACGATTGTCTTGATGCCGTACTCGTGAACGACGCGCTCCAACCCGGCCGGGGTGAGTTGCCCGCTGCGGTACAGCACGCCCTCTTCGACCACGCGCAGGTTGCGCATGTGGGCGCGGTTGTGCGACGAGTACACCATCGGGGCAGCTACCACCAGCGCCAGCACCGTGGTGGCGAGTACGACCTTCCAGCGCGAACCCATGCGCAACCCTCCGTGGGCGCGCGCACGGTAGCACGAACGGGGCGTGGCGAGAAGAGGGGTTTAAGCCGCTCGCGGCTTAGCAAGTTGCTTCACACCGCCAGCGGCTTCGAGCCGGGCGATTGCGGCTCGTTGCGGCGCACGCGCCGCCACGCGGCACCGGCCCAACGCGCCAGCACGCTCCCCGGCACCACGGCCGGCGGCTCGGCGGTCGACAGGTTCGGGCGGAACACCAGCAGCAGTAGCAGCGGCAGGTACCAGAGTACGTATTGCCCGCCGCGGTCCGCGTGCCAGAACTGGATTCCGATGAGCACCGCGGCCGATTGCGCCAGCAGGTGCGAGAGGTTCTTCGGCGCGGGCCAGAACGTCACGGCGGCGACGAACCCGACGAACAACACGAACACGGGCAAGCGGTACGCCCAGTGCGTCCCGGTCCAGATGCTCTCGCCGGTCGGCACCGTCCACGGCTTCCACTCGGTCAGATGCAGAGCTGTCACGAGGTTCAGCCCGCTGGGGCCGATCCACAGCACCAGCGCCGTGATCCCGACGCTGGCAACGGTCGCGGTGAGGAACGCCAGCCCGAAGCGACTGGCCCCGCGCCGGCTGAAGAACCCGAACCAGAGCGGGAACAGCAGCGCCGGGACCACCGACGTGCCCGCCGCGAGGCCGAGCAGCCAACCCGCGAGCGTCGGCCGCCGGTAGCAGAACACCGCCCACACCAGGAACGCCGTGGGCAGGACGTGGTGGTACTGGCCGATGTTGTACGCGGTGTACGGCAGCAGCGTGTACAGGGCCGCGGCCCCGACCCCGGCGGTGAGGTCGCCGAAGTGCCGCCAGCCGATCATCACCAGCCCGGCGAGCACGGCCGCGTGGCACAGCATCGCCAGCCCGCGCGCGGCCCAGAACTGCACGGTCTCGGTCGAGGCCTGCCCGCCGTTGGTGCTATGCGCTTGCTCGACAACCGCGGTCGCCGTGTTCTGCATCTGCTCGATGGACGCGGGCCGGTTGCCGACGAGTTCCTGCGGGGCTTGGTCGGTCTGGCGCACGGCCACCGCGTTCAAACACACGAACAGCGCGATGCCGAGCCAACTCAGCCCGTGAATGTTCATGTTCGCGCTGACCGCGGGGCGCTTGACCAGCACCAGATCGAACACGGCCCGTGCGAACCAGTGCGCGGACCCGGTCAGCAGCCAGCCGTAGCCGAGCGCGCGCTCGCGTGCGGCGCGACCGCCGTGCCCGGCCTTCTCCAGTACCGCGGCCTCCTGCACCAGCAGGAACCCCGGCACGAGCAGGAACAGCATCAGCAGGTCGAGGTTGCGGATCGACAGCAGCCGGGTGAACTGGAAGAACAGCGCGACGGTGAGGATCAGCGAGAAATAGAACCACGTCGCCGCGTTCGGCAGGCGGAAATCGAGGAAAACGGATGGTTCCACGGCCGTGCCCCTGCGGGAAAGCAATCCGGTTGCGAGTCGTTGTGGCAGGCAGCGCCGAACAGGTATGTAGATACGCGGCTCGCGTGCCGCAGTCAAGCGCCCGTGCGATAGCCCCCAGGCCCCGCGCGCCGCACAACCCGCGCATCCGATACGGGCACTACTGCCAGAACAGTTCGGGCCGCTCGACCGCGCTTTCTGTTGAATAGCACTGCACCACGAGGACGCGCCGATGCGGATTCTGCTCACCAATGACGACGGCATCTACGCCCCTGGCCTGCGGGCCATGCGCAAAGAGTTGCTCCAACTCGGACAGGTCACGGTCGTCGCCCCCGCGACCGAGCAGAGCGCCGCCGGCCATTCGGTCACGTTGCTCAACCCGCTCCTCGTGAGCGAGGTGTTCGAGGAGGACGCGAAGACGTTCATCGGTTGGGCCGTCGAGGGCCGCCCGGCCGACTGCGTGAAGCTCGCGCTGCTGGAACTGCTGCCCGAACCGCCGGACGTGATTATCAGCGGCATGAACGCGGGCAGCAACGCCGGCATCAACGTGCTGTACAGCGGCACCGTCGCTGCCGCCATCGAGGGCGCGTTCTACCGGCACACCGCCATTGCCGTCTCGCTCGAATACGACAAGAAGATTTACGACTTCCCGAAGGGCGCGCACTACGCCCGCAAGGTGATCGAGCAGATCCTGGTGCACAACCCGGCGAAGGGGACGCTGTTTAACGTGAACCTGCCCGTGCTGGAGCGCGGCCCGATCAAGGGCGTGAAGGTGCTGCCGCAGAACGTGTCGCCGTACACGGAGAAGTTCGACCGGCGCGTGAACCCGCGCGGCCGCACCTACTTCTGGGCCGGCCCAGACTTCGACTGCCCCGACCCGCATCCCGATACCGACGTGACCGCACTCGCCGAGGGCTACATCACCGTCACCCCGCTCCAGTTCGACCTGACCAACCACGCCCGGATGGAGCCGATGAAGTCGTGGGAGTGGAAATTGGGCTGAAAAGATCCGCTCGCACCGCGGTATCTCCTCGTACACGTTCCGTGAGGAGACGCCCGATGCTCTCTGTTCTTGATGACGTGCTCCGGTCGCTCCCCGCGATGCTCGGCGACCCGGCCGCGTGGGACTCCCTCATTGTCAACCGGCGGAAGCCCACCACATACCGCGTCTTCCGGCACCTGCCGGACGGCCATCGCGTCAGCTTGCACAGGTTCGACCCGTGCACCACCCACGAGGCGTACCCGCACCCGCACCCGTGGCCGGGCGCGTTCGCGCTCCTCGAAGGCTCGTACCGGATGTGGGTCGGGTTCACGCCCGACCTCGAATCGCGCGAACCGATCACCGTGACGGAAACCGTCCTCGCCGCGGGCAGCCGGTACGAGATCGTCGAACCGCGCACGTGGCACTCCGTCACGCCGCTGGAAGAGTGCTGGACGGTGATGGTGAACGGCGCGCCCTGGCGCGCGAAGGCGCACGCCCGCGCGCCGACCACGACCGGCAAAGACCAGGACAAGATGCCGCCGGACGCGCTCGCGACGCACCTCGCGAAGTTCCGGGCGCTGCTCTCCGCGAAGTGATGCCCCGAAACGCGGCTCTACCACTTCGTCCGCTTGTGCCGCGCGTGCCGACCTCAGCGGATGCCCAGCACTTCCGCACCGCCATCGGCCCGCGACCGTCCCGTTCGCCACAGCCCCCGGCCCTTGCCCACCGATATACGATGGGCACGAGGTTGAACCGGAGGCGAGCGGTATGAGACTGGCACAGCGAATCCTGGCGGTTGCGACGGCGGCGCTGAGTTTGACGGTCGGGGCGCTCGCGCAGCCGGCGCAACCAGCCGCTCCCGCGAACCCGTGGGCGAACAAGTTGTTCCTGGCCGACATCGCGAACAACCGCGAGCAGGCCGCGCCCGCCGTCATCACCCACAACTTCGGCGACGTGCCCCACGGCACGCTCTGCGTCCACAAGTTCACCATCACGAACATCTACGACTCCCCAATGCAGATCACCGAGGTGCGGAAGAGCTGCTCGTGCCTCGACTACGTTCCCATGACGAAGGTGCTCCAGCCGAACGACACGGCCGAGTTCACCGTCACGATGAACACAGCCAAGTTCGTCGGCAACAACGCCCAGACCTTCTACGTCACCTTCGGGCCGAAATTCGTCTCGACCGCGATGCTGCGCGTGTCCGCGACCAGCCGCACGGATGTGAGCATCAACCCCGGTGCGGCCAGCTTCGGTACCGTCCCGCAGGGCACACGGGCGCACCAGGCCGTGCAGGTGAAGTACACGGGCCGCAGTCGCGACTGGAAGATCACCGAGGTCGTGCCGGGGAACTACCCGTTCGACGTGAAGTTGGCCGAGGTGAGCCGCGGCGGGCCGCTCCGCGGCGGGGCCGAATATCAGGTCGATGTGACGCTGCAAGCCGGGGTCGCACCGGGCACGATCTCGGAGCAGATCACGCTGAAGACCAACGACCCAACCAACCCGGTGATCCAGCTCGGCGTGACCGGCACCGTGATCGCCCCGCTCGAACTGACGCCGAACAAGGTGCGGCTCGAAGCGAAGGTGGGCGACGACGCGGTGACGCAGCGCGTGCTGGTCCGCGCGGCGAAGCCGTTCAAAGTGATCGGTGTCGACGGCGCGGAAGGTGAGGTGACGGCCGAGTTGCCCGCGAGCGCCGCGGCGCTGCCGCTACAAGTGGTCACGATCAAGTTCCAGCCGAAGCAGGCCGGCACCGTGACGAAGCAACTGCGCATCCGCACCGACCTGCCGGGCGACGTGTCCGCGGTGCTCGTGGTCGAACTGGAAGGAACGAAGTAAGGAGAACGGCCGGTGTGAGCCGGCCGGTGATGGCGAAGTCGAAGTACCGGCCGGCTCACGCCGGCCGTTCGCCCGGTATCTGCTCCGCCCCCGGTGGTGGGGTGCCTTTCCCGGACTTCACATACTCCGCGCGGAGCGCCGCGTATTCTTCCGGCGTCAGCTCCGCGAGCGCGTCTTCCGGGGTCGAAACGCACGACGCGCAGCCGCCCCCGCGCTCCCCTTGCCCCTGCTTGAAGATCAGCTTCAGGAACGGGATGCACCAGCCGCACCCGGTGCCCGCGCCACCGCACGCCGCGAGCTGGCTCGGCACCTTCGGCGCGTTGTGCCGCACCCAGTTCACCAGCTTCCGCCGCGACACGTGGAAGCAGTAGCACACCTTGTCGTCCGAGTTCATCGCGCGGCGCTCGAATAAGGAGTAGTTGCAATGTTGCCGCTTGCGGCTTCGCGAGCACTACTCTCAATACTATCCCC
>SXHE01000220.1 GCA_005773755.1 Planctomycetia bacterium | reverse complement strand
CCCTGGTCGAGGATCTCGATGGGGCGGCCGTCGGGAGTGGTGAGCTGCTTGCGCGGGTCGATGCCGAGCGAGTCGAGGATCGTGTACGCCACGTCCGCGGGCGACACCGGGCGCTGCGTCGTGTACGCGCCCTGCTTGTCGGTCTTGCCGAGCACGAGGCCCGGCTTCACCCCGGCCCCGGCAAACAGCAGCGACGCGGCCTGCCCCCAGTGGTCGCGGCCCGCATCCTTGTTGATCTTCGGCGTCCGGCCGAACTCGCCCATCACCACGAGCATCGTGTTCTCGAACGTGCCGCGGGCGGTCATGTCCTCGACCAGCGCGGACACCGCGCGGTCGAACTCCGGCAGCTTCTTGTCCAACCCCTCGAAGATCTTGCCGTGGTGGTCCCAGCCGCCGTAGTTCACGGTCACGAACCGCACGCCGCTCTCGACGAGCCGCCGCGCGAGCAGCATCGACTGGCCCGCGGTGTTGCGGCCGTAGCGGTCGCGGAGCTTCTCCGATTCGCCGTCGATGGCGAACGCGGTGCGGGCTTCCGTGGAAAGCACCATCTCGCGGGCGCGGGCATGGAACTCGTCGTAGGTCGCGATCTGGTCGTTCCCCTCGACCTTCTTCGCCAATCCGTCCACGGCCTTGAGGAGGGTGTCGCGTCGGGCGGCTTTCTTCGCGTCGGCCGATTCCGAGGTCAGGTCCTGGACCTTGTAATTGGGCTGGTTCGGGTCGCCGGCCTTGAACGACTCGTACCGGCCGCCGAGGAACGCGGACTTGCCCAGTTCCCAGGTGAAACTGGGGTTGCGCGGCACCGCGACATAGGGCGGCAGCGTGCCGGCGAAACCGGTCTCGTGCGCCACCACCGCGCCGATGGCGGGATAGTCGCCGAACGGCGTGCCGAACCGCCCTGACAGCACCCAGTTGGTCGCGGTCTCGTGGTGGTCGTTGTTGTGCGCGCCGGAGCGCACGAGGGCGATCTTGTTCATGGCCTGTGCCATCAGCGGCAGCTTCTCGCCGATCCGCAGGCCGGGCACGCTGGTGCCGATGGAGCCGTACTTGCCCTTGATGTCGTCCGGGGCGTCGGGCTTGAGGTCGAATGTGTCGTGGTGGGAGAGGCCGCCGCCGAGGTACACGAGCACGACCGACTTGGCCCGCGCGCCCTTCGCTGTCCCCTTCTTGGCGGCTTGGGCTTCGGCCCGCAGCAGCGTCGGGAGCGACAGCCCCGCGAGCGCCCCGGCGCGGAGGAAGCTCCGTCGCGAGTGGCCGGTACAGGTGGAGTGGGGGCGGCGGGACAGCACGATGTCGAGCATCGAGGAGGCTCCGGGAGTGCGGCGGCAGATGATGTTACGACGAGAGAGTGGGCCGGACACCATCTAGCTTCGGCGCGGCGCAAGGCGGGAGAGTACGTGGTGGGAAAAACTTCTGCGCTCCCGTAGTTTACCCCGGCATCGCAGTTGGGCAAACAGGAATCGTCGGCACAAGACACACAAGCCGCTTGGGGCTTCGCACCGGGCGAAGCCGCAAGCGGCTTGTGAAGAACAATCGTTACCCTTGCTTACTCTTCCTTCTTCCCGAACCCGCCCTTCCCGAACTTGCCCTTGAGGTCTTTAAGCTTCTCCGGGTCGATCTTCCCCTTGAACTCCTTCAGCTTTTCGGGGTCGAACTTCCCCTTGAGGTCTTTGAGCTTGGCGGGGTCGAAGCCCTTACCGCCGAACTTCTCCTGGAGCTGCTTGAGCTTTTCGGGGTCGAGTTTGCCGAACTTGCCCTTCCCCTCGGCCTTCTTCTCGCCCTGAGCGGGGCGCGGGGCCGGGGCTTCGTCCGCGGCCTCGGCGTTCGCGGACGAAGCGTACAGCGTGGCGGAGCACGCCAGCACGAACAGAGCGGCTGCGAACAGCTTGCGTGTCATTCGGCACCTCTTCGGATTGGACGCGGACCAACGATCCGGTATCCCAGTAAACACCGTCCCACCAACCGGGTTACGCCGCGCCTTCTGATAAACTGCTGAGAACCGCGTTCCAGGGCTTCTGCTCATGATCGATCTGTCCGTTTCGCTCGGCCGCCTCGCGCTCCGCAACCCGGTGCTGGTCGCCAGCGGCACGTTCGGCTACGCGAAGGAAATGACCCCGTTCGTGGACTTCGCGAAGCTCGGCGGCGTCGTCCCCAAGACCGTGACCCAGGCCCCGCGCGCCGGCAACAAGCCCCCGCGCACCGTCGAGACCGCCAGCGGGATGCTCAACGCCATCGGCCTCGACAACGACGGCCTCGAACACTTCCTGACGCACCACCTGCCGTACCTCCGCACGCTGCCGACCGCCATCGTCGGGAACATCGCGGGGAAGAGCGAGGAGGAGTTCGTGGCGATGGCCGCGCGCGTTCACCAGTCGAAGGACGGACTCGCGGCGCTGGAACTGAACCTGTCGTGCCCGAACGTGTCCGGCGGGACCGACTTCGCCATCGACCCGGAGCTGACGAAGCGCATCGTGCGCCGCTGTCGCGACGCCTGCCCGGACCTGCCGCTGATCGCGAAGCTGACGCCCAACGTGACCGACATCACGGTGATCGCGCGGGCCGCGGCCGACGGCGGCGCGGACGCGGTGAGCGCCGTGAACACGTTCGTGGGCATGGCAGTCGATTGGCGGCGGCGCAAGCCGATCCTGGGCAACGTGACCGGCGGACTGAGCGGCCCGGCCATCAAGCCCCTGGCACTGCGCGCGGTTTGGCGCATCGCCCAAACGAAGGCCGTGCCGGTGATCGCGGTCGGCGGCATCGCCACCCTCGACGACGTGATGGAGTTCCTTCTGGTGGGCGCGAGCGCGGTGCAGATCGGCACTGCCAACTTCTACGACCCGACGGCGAGCGTGCGGATAGCGGACGCGCTTCCCGGCGCGATCGAAGCACTCGGCGCGAGCAATGTTCGCGAGGTCGTCGGGACACTTCGCGTGTGAGCGGAAAGTTCGCGCGGAACACACGCGCAGCTCTCATACGCAATTCACAGACCGCGTTGCAGCTCCGCGCGGCCCGGAACTCTCATTCTCTCGTCACCGAGTGATCGGCGATTAGGTGAACTGCACAAGCGACTTACGGCGTTTCGTTCGCCCGCGGTCCGCCCCGTCTCTCATCTCGAAAAGCGCGGCCACGGAGCTTTCTCAGCCACGGTTCACTACCTCCTCACCAACCACGTGTTAGATATGGTTGCGTGGGACGTAATATTCCACGTCCCACCCCACTTGCCCGTCCAGTTTGGAACTCAGATGTTGTTTGAGCACTACGACCGATTTTTCGTCCTCGTTGCAGCCGGGTTGGGGTTGCTCCTCGCCGGAGGGCTGAACCTTGCGTTCGGCCGGAACGGGCGTCGGGCTTGGCTCCGCGCGGCACTGACGGTCGGGGTGTGCGGCGCGGTGGTGGCGGGCCTCGCGACACTCGCACGGCCGGTGATCGTGGCCCGCGCCGGCGGCGCGATGTTCGGCGTCGTCCTGTTCACGTTCCTGCTCGGCTCCGACTGGCTGACCCGCCACTTGTCCGCCGCGGCGTCATTCTTCCGCAAGCCGGCCCCGCGCTGGGGGCTGGTCGCCGCCGGTGGTCTGATCGTCGCGATCGCGTCGGGAATCACGTTCGACCGGGACGAGGAAGCCGCGGCAGAACAGGCGACGAAGAACCTTGAAATGGCCGTGGGACGGCCGCCGTCGCAACCGGCCGCCAACACCCGTGCGACCACGGATCGGGGCACTCAGATCGTACTGAAGGAGCCGATCTCGCCGCGCGACACGGGCGAACTTGCTGGCCCCGAAGAGAAGGCGATTCACGGCATGAAGTACGCCAACCAACTGATCCGCCGCGGCGGGCCGTCCGACCAATCGAACTGCCACGGCTGGGTGTTCACCGGCGGCAAGTTCCTGCTGTCCCAGGACGATGTCGAACGGATCGTCAAGGAAAACGGCTACACGGAGACACACGAACCGCATCCGGGCGACCTGGTTGTGTATCGTCAGGGCGGGTTGGTCGCCCACACCGCCATCGTCCGGTACGTGTCGGAAGGCCAGCCGGTGTTGGTCGAAGGGACGTGGGGCACGATGGGCGTGTTCCTGCACCCGGCCGATATGTCGTGCTACGGCACCGACTACACCTTCCACCGCAGCGCGCGCGGCACGCACCTGCTGGTCGGCGTCGGCGGTTCGCCCGCTGGCCCGAACGCGATCCAGCCCGCGGTCGCCGAATAACGCCAACCGAACGCCCGAGCCACAACGCCCGCGGCCTTCACCGCGGGCGTTTCTCGTTTGCGGAGTGCGAAATACCGGGAAAAAAACTCCGCCCGGAACAGCGGCCCCAGCAACGACTTGCACCGACCGGTTGCGGGAATGCCAGCGCGCCGTGTCTGCCCCCGCACGCTGTTGGGATTCAGGGCGTTCAGTGCGTGCGGAAGAAGCGGCTCACGAAATGGGAGAATCTGGACGAAGATTTCTCTTGCCAAGAGGCGAATGACACGCGAGACTTTTCGATGAGACGCGGGTTAGAGTACCTGCTCTCCTGAACTCCCACCGCAACACTCCCGCCGCTCCCTCCGCCAAGCCGACCCTGCCTCGCCCGCCGAGACGCTGCCATGTTCTCCCGCCGATACATCTACGCTCTTGCCGCTTGCCTCGTTGTCAACGGCGTTTCGCGCGCCGATGTCGATCTGCCCACGGGCGGCAAGGTGAAGAACGTGGACTTCGAGCGGCACATCATGGGCCTCGTCTCGAAGGTCGGGTGCAACGCCGGGAGCTGCCACGGCTCGTTCCAGGGCAAGAACGGGTTCCGCCTGTCGCTGTTCGGTTACGAACCGGCGATGGACTACGCCAACCTCACCCGCGACAACCTCGGTCGCCGCGTCAACGTCGTGAAACCCGACGAGAGCCTCCTTCTGTTGAAGGGCACCGGGCAGACGTACCACGACGGCGGGATGCGGTTCGGCAAAGACGGCTGGGTGTACAACACGTTCCGCGAGTGGATCAAGAACGGGGCCAAGTGGGACCGCGGCAGCGGCGACATCAAGAGCCTTGATGTCAGCCCGCCGGACTTCGCGCTGCTCGCGAACGCGAAGGACAAGCAGATCGTCGTGACCGCGACCTTCATGGACGGCACGAAGGAAGACATCACCCCGTTCTGCGACTTCAAGATCACCGACGACTCGATCGCGCAAGTGTCCAGCTCCGGGCTGCTCACCCCGCGGCAACCGGGCGACGCCGGCCTCACGGTGCTGTATCGCGGCAGCGTGAAGGCGATCCGCGTTCTGGTCCCGTCGCCGGCCAAGCCCGGCGCGTATCCGGTCGTGCCCGAAGTGAACTACATCGATAAGGAAGTGTTCACCAAACTGAAGATGATGAACGTGATTCCGTCGGACCTCTCCACGGACGCCATGTTCCTCCGCCGGCTGTACATCGACGCGCTCGCGCAGCTCCCCTCGCCGGAAGTCGTTCGCGCGTTCCTCGCGGACAAAGACCCCAAGAAGCGCGAGAAGATGATCGACAAGGTGCTCGCCGACCCGCTGCACTCGGCGGTGTGGGCGACCAAACTTTCCGACATCACGGGCAACAACACCGTGGCCCTCGAACAGCCGGCCAATCTCCAGTTCAAGCGGTCGCAGATGTGGCACGACTGGCTTCGCAAGCGCGTTGCGGACAACGTGCCTTACGACCAGATCGTGAAGGACATCCTCACGGCCAACAGTACCGACGGCCAGAAGCCGGAGGAGTGGCTGGAGTTCGTCAAAAAGATCGACGCGCAGGCCGCGAAGGGCCTGAAGACCGACTACCCGGAAAAGAAGACCCTCGACCTGTTCTGGCGGCGGCAACAACAGGTGCCCATCGAGCAGTGGAGCGAGAAGGTCGCCGCCGCGTTCCTCGGTGTCCGGCTCGAATGCGCCCAGTGCCACAAGCACCCCACCGACCGGTGGACGCAAGACGAGTACTGGGCGTTCGCGAACGTGTTCGCGCAGGTCACATTCCAGCAGAACCAGTTCAGCAGCCCGGACGTGAAGAAGGCGGCGGACGCGGAGAACGCCGCTCGTCGCGAAGGCGCTCCGAAGGGCGCGAATAACAATAACCTCCAGTTGATCCGCGAGATGTTCGCCGGTGCGCAGGCCCGGATGCGGCCGAACCCCGCGACCAACAAGACCCCGCTACCCAAGACCCTCGGTGGCGACGTGATCCCCATGAAGGCCGGTGAGGACGCCCGTGTCAAGCTCGCGGAGTGGCTCACCAACGCCGACAACCCGTTCTTCGCCAAGAGCTTCGTGAACCGAGCCTGGGCGCACTACTTCGGCGTCGGTCTCGTCAACCCGGTGGACGACTTCTCGCTCGCCAACCCGCCCACGAACTCGCGGCTGCTCGACGCGCTCGCGGCCGATTTCATCAAGAGCGGCTACGACATCCGCAAGTTGGAGCGCACGATCCTCCTGAGCCGCACCTACCAACTGAGCTACGTCCCCAACGGCACGAACAAGTTCGACAAGAACAACTACTCGCACGCCTACGTTCGCGCTCTGATGGCCGAACAGGTCGTGGACGTGCTGAACGCGGCGCTGGGTGTCGAAGAACGCTTCACCGGCCAGGAGGCCGCGCCCGAAGGCACGAAGATGGTCGAACTCGGCTCGTCGCGGCTCAACGGGAGCGTGGCCTACGCTCTTCGCATCTTCGGCCGCCCGCCGCGCACCACCGCGTGCGACTGCGAGCGGGCCACCGAACCGGCCCTGCCACAGACGCTGTTCCGCATGACCGACGCCGCGGTGCTGGCGAAGTTCACCGACGCGAACGGCCGCTCGGTGAAGCTCGCCAAGACCAAGAT
>SXHE01000023.1 GCA_005773755.1 Planctomycetia bacterium | reverse complement strand
ACGCAACTCCGGTCGAGGATCGGCTTGATGTCGCGGAAGTACTCGACGTTCTTCACGCCGTCGGCGAACCGCACGCCGCTCTCGTCCTTCGCGTCCCACTTGGCTTTACTCTCGTCCTTCGCCTTCGAGGTCAGAAGTGACGTCTTTGTCGTCAGGTCGAACAGCGCGTAGTCGGGCTTCGCGGCGGCGGTCAGCTTGAACTCGGTGGGCTTCTGGCTGTGGGCGTGGCAGCCGCCGCAGTCGTGGCGGATCTCGCCCGGGCGCACCTGGTGCCACGTCTGGGCCATGTTCAGCACCATGCCGTGCTTGTCGAGCGTCTGGAACGTGAAACCCACGTCGGCCGGAATCTTGGCGAGGAAGCTTGTGTCCGGGTTACCGTCGGGGTCGGTCGGTTCCTTTCCGTTGGCGAACTTGCGCAAGGGGATCTCGCCGAGGATGCGCAGGCGCTCGCTGGCGTGGCTGCGGAACGTGCGCCCGGAGTTCGGCCCCTTGTGCCGGTCGGTGTTCGGCTCCATCGCCAGAATGCGCACCGCGTGAATCTGCTCGTTGGTGTAGCGCCCGGCGTCCGCGCCCTGATTGAACCAGTTGAGCGAACCGCCATCGACAGTCGTGTTGAACGGGTCGAGGTCTTCGTACCCGGTGTTGTCGGTTCCGGCGAACGCCGCGGTCACGGTGCCCGGCTTCACGACGCCGTTGGGGTAGCTCTCGCGCTTGTAGAAGCTCGACGTACCGACGAGGCCAAACGGCGTGCCGGCCGGCAGGTGCTTCGACAGGCTGCCGTCGTTCGCGAGCGGCGTCAGCTTCTTCGGCTCATCGACGCCGTGGACGCGCTTGTACGGCACGAGCGCCCGCGGCCACTGCTCGTTGTACTTCGGGTCGTTCTTGATGAGCAGCAACTCGCCCGGCTCGTTGACAGTCTTCCCTTCTTTGATGAGGTATAAGCCGCCATCGACTGCGGGGACGTGGACCGTGTAGCCGCCGTTGACCGGGCCGCCGGACCAGACCACGAGCAGATGGTTGTCGGGTGCGGCCGACGGGTGGGTCACCTTGCCGACGCGCGGCGACAGGCGCGAGCCGCGCACGGAGTAGTCCGACGGGCCTTCGTCGGCCCGCGCGAACGGCGTGAGCGACTCGATCCCGAATGGGCTGAACGGCAGTCGGCGCGTGCGCGCCACACCGCTATCGGAGCGGCCGTGCCGCAGCGCCGGGTTGCGCGAATCGCCCATGTATCCCGGCCCGAACGCCCGGCCCTCTGGCGCGCTGCTGGGGAACTTCACGAGGCTCCCGAACCCGCTCGACGTCTGGTTGTAGTATTCTTCGGCCACGATAGAGCCGTCGCCGAGTTGCGTCTGGAAGTGCCACGCGCTCGGGCTGAAACCGGGCATGAACGCGCTCGCCATCGGCCCCCAGTTCGTGCCGTCCGGGTTGATGCTCCACAGGCCCCACAAGGTCGAGGTGCGCAGCCCCTGCGACTCGAGCGAGCTGAACATTACGCGGCCGTCCTTGAGCACGGTCGGGTGCAGAGCCATGCCGAGGTTCAGGTGGCCGATGCACTCGACGTTGCTCCCGTCTTCGTCCATCACGAACAACTGGAGCATGTGCGGCACGCGCTTCGGCGGTTTGAAGCCGTTGCGGTTGCTGGTGAACATCAGCTTGCCGCCCGGCAGCGGGCACGGCCCGGTGTTGAACACACCGTACTCGATGTAGTCCTTACCAGCCTCTTTCGCGCGAAACCCCTTCGACCAGTTGCCCGCGCCGGTGTTCGGCGTGAACTCTTGGTGCGTGAGGCGGACGATCTTCTTCGACTTCACGTGAATCTTGTAGATGTCCGCGCCGCCCGCCGGCCCGCGGCTCACGCTCGCGTCCTTCATATCGTGGAAGTGCGAGTAAAAGACCCACTCGCCGTCGAACGACACCATCGGATCGGTCACGCTCCCGGCCCCGCCCTTGACCAGCACCTCTTCCTTGCCGTCCGGGTGGAGGAGCATCAGGTCCGCGCCGGCGTCCATGAATACCGGGTTGGAGATTTCCGGCCAGTTGGTGCCGACCTTGTCGCCGTTGCGCGGCGCGCGAACGTAGACGATGTCGTAATCGAGTTTCACGGCCTTGTCGGACGCGACCGGCTTCGGGTTCACGTTGATCGGCCCGCTCACGTCCGGCTGGGGCTGTGCCAGAGCGAGTGAGACGACAAGTAGCGGCAGCGTTGCGAGGAGGAATCGGACGCGCATGGGAGGTGCAAACCTTCGTGGGTTTCGTGCGCCGGGGTCACGCGACCCCGGCGCGGGTGTCACACGGCGGCGGCTCACGGCTTGAGTGCCGCGTTGGTCGCGGCGACGATCTCTTTCGCCTTCTCCGCGGCGCTCTTGGTGTCCTTGAAGGCGAAGTTCTTGTGAATCATACCGCCTTCCTTGTACACGATCACCGTGACGGCGGCTTCTTTGTTGAGTTGATACCGCTTCGGCCCGTCAGCATCTTCGGCCACGGTCAGTGGGGTCGTGAACTTGTGAGTAGTTTGGAGCTTCTCGAGGTCGGGCCCCTTCACTCCGCTGATCCCGACCACGAGCGTACCCAGGTCCGCGTTCTTCGACTGCACCTCGTCTACCGCCTTGACCAAACTGGCCAAGTGCTCGTCCGCCTTCTGGGTGAAGATCACCACCACAGCGGGACGCGCTTCCCCGTTGAACTTTCAGACATAGCAGAGGGTCTTGCCCTTGTTGTCGCCGCTGTACGCGGTGACCTGGAACGAGCCGCCGATCTTCTTGTCGGGGCCGGACTTCAGTTCGTCCGCGGGCGCGGGCGACGCCAGCGCGAGGGCCGCGAGGGCGAGGAGTGAAACCGATCGCATGGGAACCTCTGGTAAGAAAAAAGCCCCGTTCAGAACGGTTCTGAACGGGGCACGTGACTGTACATCGATCCGCGAGCGGGACTTACTTGACGGCCTTCTCGGCGGCGGCGGCAATTTCCTTGGCCTTCTCAGCGGCTTCCTTCGTCGTCTTGAACGCGAAGTTGTTGGTGATGTTGCCGCCCTTGGTGTACACGAGCACGGTCACGGCGGCGTCCTTGTTGAGCTTGTACGCGTCCGGGCCGTCCTTGTCTTCGGCAACGGTCAGCGCGGTCGTCAGCTTGTGATCCTTCTGGAGCTTCTCGAGGTCCGCGCCTTGCACGCCGCCGACGCCGACGACCACGGTGCCCAGCTTCTCGTTGTTCTTCTGGACGCCGTCAACGGCCTTCACGAGAGCGACCAGGTTGTCGTCGGCCTTCTGGGTGAAGATGAGGACGACGGCCGGGCGGGCCTCGCCACCGAACTTGCAGACGTAGCACAGCGACTTGCCGGCCTTCTCGCCGGTGAACGCCTTCACGTTGAACGCGCCGGCGATCTTCTTGTCCGGGCCGGACTTGATGTCCGCGCCGTTGGCGAACGAGACCGACAGGGCCACAGCCAGACCGAGGGTGAACAGAACGCGCATGGGACACTCCTACTGTAAGGCCGGGTCGGGAACAGTTCCCGCACCGGCGGAAAGGCCGAAGAGATCGTAAGGCCGCGCCGTCAGAAAGCAAGTCCCGAAACAGATTCGGGCGTTTGGTGGGGGGTCGAACGCGGTCCAATCGCTGAGACGGAACACCGGGCCGGATTATTCAGCCCTTTTTCGTGACGCCCCGCCCGTTGCCGGGAATCGTCCGCGTCTCGGTAATCACCGCGTCCATGAACACGTCGTGTTCGGCGACCGGGATCGAAGCGAAGATCTGGCACTCGAAGCCGAGCGCGACCAGCGGGGCGTCGGGGCGGGCGTTGGCGAGCAGTCGGTCGTAGTAGCCCTTGCCCTGCCCCATGCGCGCGCCGCGCAGATCGAACGCGGTGCCGGGGACCATCACCAGGTCGAGTTCGGCCGGCTGCAGGCGCTTCGCGGGGAGCAACCGCAACTCGGCCTTCGGTTCCAGAATCTTGTACGCGCCTTCCACCAGTTCACTCATGTCTTCGAGGTGGAACAGCTCCAACTCGTTCGTTTCGACAACGCACCACGGCACCACGACGCGCTTGCCGTGCGTGAGGGCCTCGGGCAGCGTGTGGCGCGTGCGCACCTCGCTCCCGGCGTCGACGTACCACATCACGGTCTTCGCGGCGGCGTAGGCGGGCAGGGCCATGAACTTCGCGCAGATGTCGCGGCTGAGCGGGTCCTTGTTCGGTTGCGCGACGCGGTTCTTCCGCGCCATTTCGCGGATGAACTGCTTCATCGTCTGCGGGTCGGTGGTCTGGGTCGCGAGGGGGTTATCCATCAGCGGGACTCCGTTCGGGGTGCTGTCAGTCTACCGCCGGCGCGGGCTACGGACATCGGTTCCGCGCGCGCGCGGGGGTATAATTCCTTAACCAAACCAACCACCTTTTCCGAGGGTGCGCCGTGACCACAACAAAGGCCCAACCGCGTGCGTCGTTCGCCATCGTGACGGTCGTTCTGCCCGGCCCCGACCGGAAGCGGACCCCGGCCCCGTACCAGTTCAACGTGACGTACCGCAACCCCGAGCCGACCGAACCGGGGTGCGTGATGACGTGGACCGTGACCGGCGGGCGCGAGGAGTACCAGGTCGCCGCCGAGCGCACCGACGACGGCCGCGTCGAGTGGCACTGCACCTGCCCGGACGCGATCTACCACGGCACCTACCAGCACGCCCACCGGTGCAAGCACGTCCAGGGGTTACAGGCGCTGATGAACTCCGCGGGGAAGCAGGCGGCATAAGGGAGTACGTCGGCCCGGAGCGTGAGCGACGGGGTGTGGGAGTAGCACACCGTCGCTCACGCTCCGGGTTCGCCATCACCCCGGGAACCGGTCCTGCAACGCCTTCACCGTGAGCGGCTGATTCTTCAGCGCGCGGCACGCCTCCATCGCGGCTTGTGCCGCGGAGATCGTGGTGATCGCGGTCACGCGGTTGGCGACCGCCGCGGCCCGGATCTTGGCCTCGTCGGTCGAACTGCCGCGCCCGGTCGGGGTGTTAATCACCAGTGACACCTCGCCGTTCACCAGCATGTCGATCAGGTTCGGCCGCCCCTCGGCCAGCTTCGGCACCTCGCGCACGGGCCCCCCGCGCTCGGTCAGGAACTTGGCCGTGCCGCGGGGGGCGATCAGGTTGTAGCCGAGGCCCGCGAACCCGCGGGCCAGCGGCAGCAGCGCGTCCTTGTCGCGGTTCGCCACCGAAACGAACACCGTGCCGCTGGCCGGCAGCGCGGAACTCGCGGCGAGCTGCGCCTTCGCGAACGCCATCGGCATACTGTCGTCGATGCCCATGACCTCGCCGGTGGACTTCATTTCCGGTCCGAGGATGATGTCCACCCCGGTGAACTTGTTGAACGGGAACACGCTCTCCTTGATCGAGTAGTGTGTCGGAATCACCTCGTCATTGACGCCCAGTTCGTCCAGCGTCTTGCCGACCATGACGAGCGCCGCGAGCCGTGCGAGCGGCACGCCTGTGGCCTTCGACACGAACGGCACGGTACGGCTGGCCCGCGGGTTGGCTTCGAGGATGTACACCTTCGGCGTGTCGGTCGCGGTGCCGTCGGCGCGGATGCCGGCGACCGCGAACTGGATGTTCATCAGCCCCTTCACGTTCAGCCCGGTCGCCAGCTTGCGGGCCTGAACCTTGATCTCCGCGATCACCTCGGCCGGCAGGCTGTGCGGCGGGATCACGCACGCCGAGTCGCCGCTGTGGATGCCGGCTTCCTCAATGTGTTGCATCACCCCGCCGATCACGGTGCGGGTGCCGTCGCACAGGCAATCGACATCGACCTCGGTGGCGTTGTCGAGGAACTGGTCGATCAGCACCGGCCGGTCCTTCGACAGCTCCGGCTCGACGCGGTGCATGTAGGTCGTCAGCTCGTCCTCGTTGTAGACGATGCGCATGTCGCGCCCGCCCAGGACGAAGCTGGGGCGCACGAGAATCGGGAACCCGATCTTGCGCGCGACACGCAGCGCCTGCGCGACGTCGATTGCCGTGCCGTTCGCCGGCTGGTGCAGCTTCAGATCGGTCACGAGCCTGGCGAACCGCTCGCGGTTCTCGGCCACGTCGATGTCGTCCACGCTGGTGCCGATGATCGGTACGCCGGCCAGCTCCAGCGGCTTGGCGAGGTTTAGCGGAGTCTGCCCGCCGAACTGGACGATCACCCCTTGCGGCTTCATGCGGTCGTTGATGTTCAGCACGTCTTCGGGCGTCAGCGGCTCGAAGAACAGGTGGTCCGAGGT
>SXHE01000219.1 GCA_005773755.1 Planctomycetia bacterium | reverse complement strand
TGCTCCCCCTTCCCTCTTAGGGAAGGGGGCCGGGGGGTTAGGTTCTTCACCCCATTCTACAGTGTTGGATTTCCCCCGCCCTCGCGGTATCTGGGGTAGAATGGCTGTGCCTGTGGGAGTGTGCCGTTATGAGCGTTGCCGAAGTTACGCCCGCCGTCGCGCCGCCGCCCGCGCCGACCGACCCCGCGCCTGGCAAGGGCGTCGTGCTGTACGACGGCATGTGCGCGCTCTGCCAGCGCGGGGTGCGCATCCTCAAGAAGCTCGACTGGTTCAAGCGGCTGCACTACCAGGACTGTCGCGACACGGCCAACCTGCCACCGTCCGCGATACCGCTGACCCCCAAGCGGCTGCTCGAAGAGATGCACGTCGTCACGCCGGACCGCAAACACGCGCCCGCCGGCTACAAGGCGTTCCGGTGGATGGCGTGGCGGCTCCCGCTGACGCTCCCCATCGCCCCGCTGCTGTACGTCCCCGGCGTACCCTGGCTGGGTAACAAGATTTACCTGTGGGTCGCCAAGAACCGCTACAACCTCGTCCCCTGCGACGACGGCGGTTGCCAGGTCCGACTGCCGGCTAAGAAGACAGAAAACCAGAAGAGCTAACCACAAAGGCACAAAGGACACAAAGAAGACCAAAGAGTGTTCTTAATAAGACATCTTCCGGCCTTCTTTGTGTCATTTGTGCCTTTGTGGTTAGCTCTTCTTTTTGAGGCCAGCTTCATGGCGCGCCGATTTGTCGAACAGCTCCGCGACGGGGACACCCTCGACGACGTGTACCTCGTGACCGATAAGCAGCTCCGCGCGAACCGGAACGGCAACCCGTACCTCCTGATAGAACTGCGCGACCGCACCGGCGGCATACAAGGGCGGATGTGGAACGCCGGCGACAACATCGCCCGCGGGTTCGACCCCGGCGACTTCCTCCACGCGGTCGGCAAGGTGCAACTGTTCCAGGGCGCGCTACAGGTGATCCTGACGGAAGTGGATCGCGCGGAAGCGAAGCAGGTCGATTACGCCGACTTCCTGCCGCAAACGGAACAGAGCATCCCGAAGCTGACCGACCGGCTCCGCGGCTACCTGCTGAAGCTCGGCAACCCGCACCTGCGGGCGCTGGCCGAGTGCTTCCTGATGGACGACGCCTTCCTGCGCGCGTTCACCAGTTGCCCGGCCGGGGTGAAGATGCACCACGCCTACGTGGGCGGGCTGCTGGAACACACCGTCTCGATGATGGACGCATCGGACAAGCTGCTCCCACTGTACCCCGGCGTGGACCGCGACCTGCTCCTGATGGGGGTGTTCCTGCACGACGCCGGGAAGACGCGCGAGCTGACCTACGGCCGCGCGTTCGGCTACTCCGACGAGGGCCAACTGATCGGCCACATACCGATCGCCGTGGCGATGCTGGCCGAGACCGCGACGAAGGTGCCCGACCTGACCGGCGAGCCGTTCCCGCGCGAACTGATGCTGCGCATCCAGCACATGATCCTCAGCCACCACGGGGAACTGAACTACGGCAGCCCGAAAGTGCCGATGACGCCGGAAGCGATGTTGCTGCACCTGATCGACTCGATGGACACGCGGATGCACATGGTGCTGCGCGAACTGAAGGACGACCGGAACAACCCGAGCGCGTGGACGCCGTACGACCGCAACCTGGGCCGCCGCATCTACAAGGGCGGCCCGCAGGGTGACCTCTACGGCGAAACCGGCGGCGGCTACGACTAACCGAGAATACGGCCCGCTGATGACGCAGAGAAGACGCAGATGAAATCGGATGAAGACAGCAAGCAGGGTTTGAAAGCACTGTTTTCTGCTCGATCGGATTTCATATGCGTCTTCTCTGCGTCATCAGCGGGCCAATCTTCTGAACCACCTCCATGACTGATCTGCTCACCAAAATCCTGCACGCGGTCGCGGCCAAGAGCTACGTTCCGCTCAAGGCGAAGCCGCTGTTCAAGCGGCTGAACCTGGGCGAGGGCGCGTACCCGGAGTTCCGCCGCGCGGGGCGCGAACTGCTCCGCGACGGGCGGCTGACGATGGGCCGCAACAACACCCTCCGCGCCGCGGACGCACACGGCACGCTCACCGGCGTGTACCGCCGCGCCGCCAGCGGCCACGGGTTCGTCCGCCCGCACGCGGTCGGCGGCGCGTTCAAGCCGGAAATCTTCATCCGCGAAGAGAAGGCGCTCGACGCCTCCACCGGCGACGAGGTGCTCGTTCGCGTCACGCGCGAGGCGACCAGCATCAAGGACGCCGCGGGCGAAATCGTTCGCGTGCTGGAGCGCGCGACCCGCACGTTCGTCGGCACCTACTTCGAGCGCGACCGCGAGGCGCTGGTGCGCGTGGACGGCAACTTGTTCGCGCACAGCGTCGCGGTGGGCGACCCCGGCGCGAAGGGCGCGAAGCCGCAAGACAAGGTCGTCATCGAGATGCTGCGGTTCCCGACGCCGGACGAACGCGGCGAGGGCGTCGTCACAGAGGTACTCGGATCACACGGCAAGGCCGGTGTCGATACGCTCTCGGTCATCAAGGCTCACGGGCTGCCGGAAGTGTTCTCCGAGGCCGCGCTCGCGGAGGCGCGGCAGGTCGCCGACCGGTTCTCCGAAACCGACCTCGACGGCCGCACCGACTTCACGAACGAACTGGTCATCACCATCGACCCGCCGGACGCGAAGGACTTCGACGACGCGATCAGCGTCACCATCGACCCGAAGAGCAAGCACTGGATACTAACGGTTCACATCGCGGACGTGGGCGCGTTCGTGAAGGCTGGCGGCGCGCTCGACACCGACGCGCGGGCCCGCGCGACCAGCGTGTACCTGCCGCAAAAAGTGATCCCGATGTTCCCGGAGGTGATCTCCAACGGGCTGGCCTCGCTGCAAGAGGGCAAGCTGCGCTACGTGAAGACCGTGCGCATGGAGTTCACGCCCGGCGTGCAGAAGGGCCACGTCGAGTTCTTCAACGGGGCGATCCGCAATAGGAAGCGCTTCACCTACGACGAGGTGCAGGGGGAGTTGGATGCGCTGGAAGGGAAGAAGCAGAACCCCACCCCCCAACCCCCTCCCCTGAGCGGGGAGGGGGAGAAAGTGCGCATTCTGACTC
>SXHE01000218.1 GCA_005773755.1 Planctomycetia bacterium | reverse complement strand
TAGCTACGCCACTCCATGCGCGCGTGCGTGGCTGTAGTCGCGTAGCACCGGCGGGCTGACGCCGCGCCGCTCGCTGGCCCTCTGCCCCCACCACGACTGGCCTTTACACGCGCGTTTTCCGTTGGCATAAGCCCGGCCATTCACTGCGAAGATTCGTCCGCGGTCTCGGTGCGCCGACTGAGGGGAAGGCGCGCTGCGGTCCCGGATCAGCCTGGGGGAGCCATGAACCGATTCCGGGTTTGGGGGGTCGCCGCCGCGCTCGCGGTCACGGTCGGCGCGGCCACGAGCGCCCGCGCCGCCGAGCCGACGGTCGGCACCGACACGCGGCCGTGGTACAAGCGGATGTTGTTCAGCCCGCCGAAACCGGTCGGGCCGGTGGTGCGCAGCGGGCCGGTCGCCGGCGCGCCGGGCCGCGCCCCGTCGGGCGTGCTCGCACCCGAAGTCGTGGCCGACGCGGTGAAGGCCGAGTACGGCGCGTGGGAGCGGCGCATGTCGGTGTGCAACGAGCTGCGCAAGGTCGCCTACGACAAGAACGATGAAGCCCTTGTGCGGCAGGTCGAGGAGCTCGAACGGCAGGTGAACGCGACCTACCAGCAGCGGGTGTCCGCGCTGGGCGTGCCGAAGGTGAAGGCCCCGCTGCCGAGTGCGCCGAGCACCGGGTTCGCGTCGTCGTTCGACCTCGCGCCGGAGAAGCCGTTCGACCCGAAGGCCGCCGCCGCGAAGCTCGCGCCCCCGGCCGCACCGGTCCCCGTCGGCACCGCGTCCGCTCTTCCCTACTCCGAGGTGAAGCCGTGAAAACGCTACTCTTCGCGCTCGGCACCGTCGCGCTGGTCGGGTGCAGCGGTCTGAAACCGGTCGGCCCGCTCGCCAAGCAGGTGCCGATCACCCAGCAGGGCCAGCCGATTCCCGGCGTCACGGACGCCGCCGCGCGGCCGCCCGCGCTCAAGCCCACGCCGCCGTCGCTGTTCGTATCGCCGAGCGAGGTGACCGCGGCCAGCGCCTACGACGCGGCCAGCAAGCTCGCGGCCGAGGTGAACGCCGACAGCAAGGCGACCGCCAACGCCCCGGTCACGGTGGAAGTGTCGCGCGTCCGCACCAAGTAGGTCGGAGTGCGGGTGTGTGTCGCTCGCGCAGAGCCACAAGCGGCTACGTGCCGCCGTTGTCGGTCATCGAGCACATGAGCGGTTCGGCGGGCGTCTCGTAGGTGCGGCCGTCCGCACCGGCGGCGTGGTTGCGGAGCGAGAGCTGGTACATCTGCTCGCCGGCCGGGGTCGGGTACTCGCCGGTGATGCACGCCCGGCACAGGCTGGTCGGCGGCAGGTCGATGCACCGGGCCACCGCGTCCACCGGCAGGTAGAACAGCGAGTCCGCGCCCAGCGCCTTCGCCATCGCGTCCTGCTCCGCGACCGTCGGCACCTTGCCCGCCATGAACTTCGGGGCGAACAGCTCCTTCACCGTGCTCATGTCGATGCCGTAGAAGCACGGCGACAAGATCGGCGGGCACGCCACGCGCACGTGAATCTCGGCCGCGCCGCCCTGGTCGCGCAGGTGTTTCAGCAGACTCTGAAGCGTCGTGCTGCGGACGATGGAATCTTCAACCAGCAGCACCTTCTTGCCTTGCAGCACCTCGCGCAACGGGGTGAACTTCAGGCGCACTTTGTCCGCCCGGTTGCCGCCCTCGATGAACGTGCGGCCGATGTACCGGTTGCGTATCAGCCCTTCGACCGACGGAATGCCGAGCTCGAACGCCATTGCGTCGGCCGCGGCCTTACCGGTGTCCGGCACGGGCACCACCACTGTTTCCGACGGGTCGAGCGGCACGCGCCCAAGCGTCTGTTCTTGTTTCGCCAGCTCTTGACCGAGGCGCGCGCGACTCAGGTACACGCTGCGGTCGTCGAGCGTGCTGGCGACGTTCGCGAAGTAGATCCACTCGAAGAAGCAGTGGGCCTTGCGCTCGGTCTCCGCGAACCGGTGGACGCTCAGTTCGCCGTTCTGGATCAGGATCATCTCGCCGGGCGCGAGCGACTTGATCGCGGGCTGGCGGAACCCCAGGTTCTGGAGCGCGACGCTCTCACTGGCCGCGCCGAACATCGGGCCGTCCTGGGCGTACATCAGCGGGCGGATGCCCACCGGGTCGCGCAGCACGACCATGTCGCCCATCGCGTTGAGGAACACGAGGTTGTACGCCCCGTCGAACTTGGTCGCCAGCTTGCGGAACACCTCCACGAGGTTGGGGCGGTCGTCGCCCCGCATCTCGTGGGCGATGTAGTGCATGATGACTTCGGTGTCGTTGTCGCGCGTGAGGTGGTAGTCGTGGTTCTGGAGGAGGTGTTCGCGCAGTTCGGCGAAGTTGGTGAGCTGACCGTTGAAGGCGAACGCGAACCATTTCCATTTGCGCCCGTGCCGGAACTGGAACGGCTGGGCATAACTCCGGTTGGTGGCCCCGCAGGTGGCGTACCGCGTGTGACCGATGGCGGCGCGGCCGGCGTAGTCCTCCATAATGCTGGCGTACTTGGCCGGCTCGTTGATGCGGAACGCCTCGATGACGGTGCCGATGTCCTTGTACGTGTCAACGAGCTTGTCGCGGTCCGGGTTGTAGGTCGCCATGCCCGCGGCGAGTTGCCCGCGGTTCTGGAGGTCGAGTAGCATCCGCGGCATTAACCGCGAGACCTGATCCGGTGCCCCGGTCCACACGGGGGATTTGTCGCCCCGTTGCGGGAGGTAGTAAAGCGCGGCCACGCCACATTCGTGGTGCAACTCGTCCATGTCCACCGCCGGGAGTTCGAGAGAAAAGTAGCGGGCGCGCCGCCCCTACTCAGAATATAACTCGGTGTGGGTTTCGTGAACAATCGCACCAAACCCCCAACTCGTCGGAATCTCGCCCGCGTTCGCCGCGCCAGCCGTTTGCGTCATCCGCGCCGCGCGAATGCCCCACTTACTTTGAGGGATACCATGTTTCGCGCGATTCTTATGATTGCACCGGTCGCGCTGCTGTTCGCCGGCCCGGTTTCGGCCGACGAGAAAAAGGGGGCCGCGAAGTCCGACCCGCCGGGCGCGCCGCTCGACCTGACCGTGACCGGGAAGAAACCGGCCTACGTCCCCGACCACGGCGGCGCGCCGGCGGACGACTTCACGAAGGCCGTGCGCGCCGCGGAGAAGGCCGGGCGGCGGCCGCCCGCCGCCCCGGCGGTCGATCTCACAGTCGAGATCAAGAACACGTCCGACAAGCCGGTCACGGTGTGGATCAGCGGCGACCCGGTCGTGCTGACGCTGACGCTGAAGGGCAAGGGCGCGGTGAACGCGGCCCCGGCGCTGCCGTTTACGGAAGAGTACCGCAGCCCGCGCGGGGTGGAGATCGCCGCGGGCAAGGCGCACAGCATCCCGGTAAAGGCGCTCGTGAGCGGCTATCGCGGAGCGGCGCACTGGGCGTACTGGACGGAGGCCGGTGATTACGAGCTGACCGCGGCGCTGACGACCGCGATGAGTCCGGCCCCGAAGGGCGCGAAGGGCGCGCCGCTCGAAGGCTTCGGCCGCGTGACGCTGACGAGCGCGCCGCTCAAGCTCACGGTGGGCGCACAGAAGTGAGGGGGCGAAGGGGTGAGGGGTGAGGGGGTGAAGGACGGGCTGTCGCGCCTGTCTTTCTCACCCCTTCACCCCCTCACCCCTCACCCCTCAATCGAGGCCCCCGCGCAACCGCTGTC
>SXHE01000217.1 GCA_005773755.1 Planctomycetia bacterium | reverse complement strand
GTTGCCGGCCCCGGCGCCGATGGTGTCGTTGTCGGCGTCGCCGTAGATGTTGTCAGCGCCGGCCGAACCGACGATCGAGTCGGCTTCGGTGCCGCTGGAGATGGTGAGGGGTGGGGCCGAACCCGAATAGCCAGTGGCCGTGATCGTGTCGCCCTGGTCGGCGGTGATGACCGTCACGCCGGAGAACGAACCCGTCATCGTGATCGAGTTGCCGCTGCCCGACGCATAGGGCACGGCCGAACTATCCACCGAGATGCTGCCGACGCCGCTATCCGCGATGGTCACCGTGCCGGTGCCGCTCGACACCGCCACGACGTTCGTCTCGAAGAACGCGGCCGTGTACATGACGGAATTGCTCAGGCTGTCGTACCAGATGTACGCCGGCACGATGCGCGGGTTCAGTTCTTCCAGGTTCAGCTTCGCAGAAGTGGGGCGGCTCATGGCGACGATTCCTTCGAGGTGACAGGCAAACTGGTCACATCTTCCGGCTCGCAATTCCCGAAGTCAAGCCCCCACATTCAAATGTCCGGTTGTTTCGCACGTCGGAGCGAGGCCCTTTTTCCGCCCTCACGCGGCGGCGGAAAGCTCGTCTTCGCTGCCCTCGCGGAACTTCGACGGGCCGGACACGCCGCGCTTGGCCCCGCGGATGAACGCCACGATCTCGCGCACCACCGGACTCGCGCCCAGTTCCGCTTCGATGCGCAGCAGCGCCTCGGACATCGGCAGCGCCGGTCGGGTGTAGTAGATGATGCGGAACGCCTTGCGCACCGCGGCCCGGTCGGACGGGGCCATGCCCGCGCGCTTCATGCCCAGTACGTTCAGCCCGCGCACCATGTTGATGCCCTGGACGATCCAGAACGGCGGCACGTCCTTCGTCGCCGCGGACACGCCCGCGACCATCGCGCCGCGACCGATCTGACAGAACTGGTGGACCGCGCTGTTGCCGCTGATGAACGCCCGGTCGCCCACCACGGCGTGACCGCCGAGCAGCGCGCCGTTCGCCAGGATCACGTCGTCGCCGACGACACAATCGTGCGCGACGTGGCTCCCCGCCATGAAGAACCCGCGGTTCCCGATCCGCGTCACGCCGGTGCCCGGCCCCGCGCCGACCGGCATCGCGCGGTGAACGGTCACGTGCTCGCGGAACGTGTTCCCGTCGCCGATCTCGACGTGCGTGCGTTCGCCCTTGTAGCCGAGGTGCTGCGGGTCACCGCCGAGCACGGTGCCGCTACCGATCCGGTTGTTCGCGCCCAGTGCGAGCGGGCCGATCAGGTGCGCGTGCGGGCCGACGACGCACCCCGGCCCGACCGTGACCGGCCCTTCGATCACCGCGTACGGGCCGATCTGTACGTCGTCCGGCAGCCGCGCGTCGTCGGAGACGAGCGCGGTCGGATGGGCATTTGGGAGCGCGGGGCGGGGCATGGCGATTCCTTTCCGCTGTGAAGCCCGGTCGGTTCGGGGAGCCCCTTTACCCCGTTCCCCGCCGTCGTGCCAGACCAACTTGGGCCGTGTTACGGCCGCGCGCTTGAATCGCGGGCGGTCGCGGGGATAATTGCAGTACGTCCGCCCGCGAGGCCCGCGCATGGCCGGTGGTTACCGCTGCTCGTTCGGTCACTCCTGGCACCCGGCCGACGGGGTCGCGGCGACCGCGTGCCCGGTGTGCGGCGACACGCTCCTCATCGGCATCACCGCGACCGACCCGCCGGCGTTCGTCCTGGTGGGCGAGGCCCGCCCCGGCGGGCAGGACGCGACCCAGTCGCTCGCGGTGCCGCGCGACGCGCTCCCCGCGGCCGATCACGCGGTCACGCGCGAGTTCGTACCGCCCGCCGCGCCGACCGGCGACCGCACCCCCGACCCGTCGTTCTCGTCGCTCGTCGTACTGCTCCCCGAATCCGGGGTGTCGAGCGCGTCGGGCGAATCGGCCAGCAGCGTCGTGCCGTTCGGGACCGGCGAGACGGGCGAGTTCGCCCCGCCCCTGGTGCCCGGCTACGAGATCGTCCACGAGGTCGGGCGCGGCGGGATGGGCGTGGTCTACAAGGCGCGGCAGACCAGTCTCAACCGGCTCGTCGCGCTGAAGATGATCCTGAGCGGCGCGCACGCGGGGCCGACCGAGCGCGAGCGGTTCCGGCGCGAGGCCGAGGCAGTCGCCGCGCTCCAGAACCCCAACATCGTCCAGATTTTCGACATCGGCGAGGCCAACGGTCACCCGTATCTCGCGCTCGAGTTCGTGGACGGCGGGAGCCTGGCGCAGAACCTGAGTGGCGAGCCGTGGGACGCAAAGCGCGCGGCCGAGTTGGTCGAGACGCTGGCCCGCACGGTCCAGTTCGCCCACGACGCCGGCATCGTCCACCGCGACCTGAAACCGGGTAACATCCTCATGAGTGGGGGGCGCAAGCCCCCTGTTCGAGACGGCGAAGACGAGAGAACAGGGGGCTTGCACCCCCCGCTCGCCGTCGATCCCAAGATCACCGACTTCGGCCTCGCGAAGCGGCTCGACGAGACGCTCGACGGCAACGGCGGCGGCACCCGCACAGGCGCGGTGATGGGCACGCCCAGCTACATCGCGCCCGAACAGGCCGGGGGCAAGACCGCCGACATCGGCCCGGCGGTCGACGTGTACGCCCTCGGCGCGATCCTCTACGAGTTGCTGACCGGGCGACCGCCGTTCCGCGGCGAGACCCCGCTCGACACCGTCCTCCAGGTGCTCCACGACGACCCGGTACCGCCCAAGCGGTTGCACCCGCTGGTGCCGCGCGACCTGGAAACGATCTGCCTCAAGTGCCTGTCGAAGTCGCCGGCCAAGCGGTACGCGAACGCGGTCGCTCTGGCCGACGACTTGCGCCGCTTCATCCGGGGCGAGCCGATCAAGGCGCGCCCGCTGTCGGCGTGGGGCCGCGGGGTCAAGTGGGCGCGCCGGCACCCGGCACTCGCCGTGTTGCTCGCCACCACGGTGGTCGCGACCGTCGCGCTGGTGTCGGTGCTGTCGGTCGCGTACTACCGGGTGAGCGAGGCCGTGGCCGCGAAGGAGTACGAGCGGGATCAGGCGCAGCACGAGCGCGACCGGGCCGAGAGCGAGAAGACCCGCGCCGAGAGCGAGAAGCGGCGCGCGGAAGCCCTCGCGACCGAGAACGACAAGCGCCGGCGGGACGCGGTCAAACAGGCCGACGAGCTGACGGTCGAGGCCGAGCGCACGCGCCGGGCCGCGTACGCGCTCCAGCTCTCGCAGGTCGCGATCCTGTGCGAGCGCGACCCGCTGCGCGCCGCGGTGCTGCTGGAAGACGAGACCCGGTGCCCGAAATACCTGCGCGACTTCACTTGGCACTACCTGCGCCGGCTGTGCCAGCGCGACGACCGGGGCTACCACGACCACGGCCCGGACGACCCGCTGCGGGCGGTCGCGTACTCGCCGACGGGCGCGTTCGTCGCCACCGCGGGCAACAGCGGACAGATTCGCGTGTGGGACCCGCGCACCGGGCGCACGTGGGTCGCGCTCGTCGGGCACACCGGGGCCGTGTTCGGCCTCGCGTTCAGCGCCGACGGGACCGTGCTCGCCAGTGTCGGCGGCGACGGGACGGTGCGCCTGTGGGTGCTCCCGGTCGAGGTGCTCGACACCGCGCGGTGGATGATGACGCAGGCCCCGTGGCTGCGGCCCATCGTCGGCCCACTGGTCAAGGTGCCCACGGTCGGGCCGGCGGTCACGGTGGCCGACGCGCACGCGGGCGAAGCCGGTTGCGTGGCGTTCGCGCCGGACGGCCGCTCGCTCGTCAGC
>SXHE01000216.1 GCA_005773755.1 Planctomycetia bacterium | reverse complement strand
GGCAGTTGGGCGAACCTGAACCACCCAACGGTCGAAGTGGACGACACCGCGGTCGCGACGATCCGGTTCGCGAACGGCGGGCTGGGGTCCATCGTCACGAGCCTGTCGCAGCAGCCGGGCATTTACACGAAGGTCCACATCCACGGCGCGAGCGGCGCGAGTGTCGGCGTCGAAACCGACCGCGGCGCGACCTTCATCGCGGGCGTATCGCAGATCGCGGAGCCGCCGATCACGGACCTGTGGACCGTGCCCGGCGAGGAGGCACAACTTGCCGCGTTCCAGGCCGAAGACCGCGCCGCGTTCGGCCGCGTCAACGCGACCACGCACTACCACGCCCTCCAGATTCAGGACTTCCTCCACGCGATCCGTGACAACCGCCCCCCGCTGGTCACCGCCGAAGCCGGCCGCGCGGTGGTTGAGCTGTTCAGCGCGATCTACCAGTCGAGTCGCGAGCAGAGGACGGTTATCCTGTCCACTTGAGGTGTTCACGCGGCGCGTCCCACAATGCAGCACTTTACGACGGAGTTTCACTATGCTCGGAGCCATTGCTGGCGACGTGATCGGCTCGGTTCACGAGAAAGCCGGCACGAAGACGAAGGGCTTCCCACTCTTCCACGAGTATTGCCGTGTTACCGACGACACGGTACTGACTTGCGCCGTGGCGGAGAAGTTGTTGCACGGCGGTGAGTACGTCGATCTGTTCCACGAGTATGTGCGCGAATACCCTACTGCAGGCTACGGAGGCACGTTTGTCCGCTGGGTGACGCGCAAGGATCGTGAGCCGTACAACTCGTGGGGCAACGGCTCCGCGATGCGAGTCAGTCCGGTCGGGGTGTTCTTCGATTCGCTCGACGAGGTGGTCGCTGAGGCCGAGCGTAGTGCGGCAGTGACTCATAACCACCCCGAAGGCGTCAAGGGCGCGCAAGCGGTGGCGGTCGCGGTGTACTTGGCTCGCACTGGACACGATAAGCCAGCAATCAAAGCCCATATCGAGGGCGCTTACGGCTACAACCTGAGCGAGCGACTGGACGACATTCGTGCGGTCTACGGGTTCGACGTGTCGTGTCAGGGTTCCGTACCGCAGTCCATCGTCGCCTTCCTCGAATCGACGGACTACGAGGACGCGGTGCGTAACGCGATCTCACTGGGCGGCGACGCCGACACCATGGCGTGCATCGCGGGGGCGATCGCAGAACCGTTCTACGGCGGTGTCCCCGATCACATTCGTCGGCCCGTACTGGACGTACTCGACGACCGCTTGGAGGGCGTTGTCACCGAGTTCTACGCTAAGTTTGGGAGCCGGTTACTCGGAGCGTGAGAGCGTTCTCTGAACGCGAAACCCCTGTTGCCCTCGCCCGGTATGAGCGTTGTGGACGCCCGGTCGAAGGTGTCGCGGCTGGGTATCCCTGCTACGACGTGAGGAACCGTCGGAAGAAGTCCCTCTTGGTGCGGCCGTTGGCTACGAGCCGGCTCATTCACGCTCTACAGTCCGTGGCCGGGATTTTTTTGGAATGTTACTTGACTTGCGTACACTGATCGCACAATATTGGTAAGTACGGGCAGACCATCGGGTGTGCGCGGAGCACTGCCCTGGGTTGGCCGGGCACTATTTCTCCCTTGACCACGAGCAAAACCTAACGGGCCAACAACTTCGGCCCGCTGTGGTCAGGCGACCCGAGCCGAAGCGCAGACAACTCGACAAACCACAGGGCAAAGCCGACTCCTACTAACTGAGCGGGGTCGGTCTCGCCCAACCGGATCACGAATCAGAACGTCAGGATCACTTCCACGAAGCCGCTGAACAGCGCGGGCACCTTGCTGTCCTTCTTGTTGTAAAGCTGGCGGAAGCTGCCGCCGGGGATCAGCGTCGAGAGGCCGCCCATGACGATCGCGTTGTTGTTGAGTCGCGGACGCCACTCGGCCCCGGTGCTCAGGTCCACGCCGATGAACCGGTCGATGTGGCTCTGATAGGTGAACGTCTCCAGCGAGTTCGTCTTGTCGAAGAACAGCACGTTGGCGTTGTTGATGGACCGCAGCCGCGGGGTGATGTCGAAGTCCACGCCACCGTTGATGAGCCACAGGCCGGGGTTCACGAAGTTGCTCTGGCCCTGCAACCGGCTCGAGCGCAGGTTCGCCAGGTTGCTCTGGTCGTTCGTCAGCCCGACCCCAAACAGAGGGATGCGCTGCCGCCGCCAGAAGCTGAACTCGCCGCCGAAGTTCTGTTGGTCGATGATCGCGTCGAACCCGGTCGCGTGGCCGTTGTTCGCGTTGCCGTCACCGGACTGGTACAGACCGCTCATGCGGAACCGCGCCCAGTCGCGGTCGTAGGACAGCTCGACCGCCGCGAGCTGGGCGCTGATGTTCGTCGGCTGGCCCGCTATCGGGTTGCGGCTGTCGCGGCCGATCACCCAGTAGAAGGCGTGCGAGATGTTGTACCGGTCGATGTGGCCGTCGCCGGCCCAGCCGAAGTAGTGGGCCTCGACGCGGTGCGGGCGGAATACGCCGGCCGCGTCCGGCCGCGCGAGGAACGCGTTCTTGTCGAACTGGAAGTCCGGGCCGTCGTTGTTGTAGTGGTAGCTGAGCTGCGACGTGTACCCGGGGAAGATGAAGTCCTGCCGGTACAGGTTTGCGATCACCACGTCCTGGTCGCGGTCGGTGAACGTGTTCAGCCCGCTGTTGATGTCCTTGTCAAGTTGGCGGAAGTACGCGAGGTTGTACTGGGTGCGGTTGCCGTCGGCGTTGCCGAACAGGCGCACGCCGCGGTTCACGTCGCTGAAGATGAACCCGCGGAAGTCGCTGGTGAACGGCTGCGACCCGGCCCGGATCGAGACGAAGTCGTACTGCGGGCTGAGGTCCGCGATCTTGTACTCGCCGAACCACTCCTGTAGGGTCCACCAGCTCCGGTCGCGGTGCAGCCCCTTGCGCACGTCGGGGTTCACCACCGCCAGCTCTTCCACGTTGACCGAGTTGTAGTTGAACGCCGGCGTCAGCTTCACGCGCCAGTCGTTGGGCTTGAACGCGGCGTCGCCCTGGAACAGGTCGAACGAGAGCGTCGTTAGGTTCGACAGGACGAACTGCCCGGAGCGGCCGAAGAACTCGTTCGTGAACGGCCGCACGGTGCTCTCGAACGGCGTCGTCGCCGTCGGGATCATGCGCCCTTCCATCAGCAGGCTGTTCACCCCGGTGATGTTGAGGAACGTGTGCTGCCCGATGATCGGGTAGTCGCCCTTGATGACGTTCTGGCGGTACGGGTCGTACCAGCGGCCGAGCTGGTACGGGTAGTCGAACACCCGCGGGTGGCCCTTGTCGTAGCGGTCCCAGGCGGGCAGCCCGATGCGCCAGCGGTCCTCGATGGTGTCGTACTCGTTGTTGTTGCCGGAGCGCGGCGTCACCCCGCTCTGGCCGGCGAAGCCGAGCGTCGGGAAGTACACGTACGCCGCTTGCTCCGCGGCCCCGGCCACGTTCTCGTTCTTCGGGGTCGTCGGTTGCAGCAGCCGGTCGATGGGCTGGCGCGTGGTGTCGCGCGGCGGCGGCTCGTCCACGGGCTTCGTCTTTGCCTTCGGTTCCGCGCCAGGCGCGGGTGCGACCGGGATCGCCGGGAGCGCGAGCGGGGGCTGGGCAGACGCGGGCACGACCGCCGGCACGACCGCCGGCACGACCGCCGGCTTCGCGGTGAGCGGTGGCGCGATGGGGGCGGGGACCTGTTCGACCGCGCTCGCGGTCCCGGCCGCGAAGAGCAGCCCGCCCGCGACCCACCGTGCGAACTTCATGCGGTCCATCGCCACTCCCCCCAACAGACGCGACGTGAGCGCACCGACCCCGGTGCCTCGTCTTTCTCCAATCGGTTCCACAAGCGACGGCCATGAGGATTCTTCCGGTTGTGCGGCCAAAATGGGTAATTCTGTGTAGGATGGCGCGCGGACGGGCCGATACGGGATATGGGGAGATTCCTTCACTTGGTTCGCGACCTGTCGCAGCGAAGCGCTGCTTCACGGCCGCTCCAGGGTCCGCGCCATGTACATCAAAAACCGCCGCATGCCGCTCAACGTCGAGGCGCTCGAAGACCGGGCCGTGCCCGCGACGGTCGCGCTGGTCGCGGGCGTACTCACGGTCACGGGCACGCCGGACGACGACCGTATCCGCGTCTTCACCGACGGCACCAGTGTTCGCGTGCTCGACGGCTCGCTCGAAATCGGGGCGTTCGCGCAGGGCGCGGTCACGGCCATCGCGGTTAACGGCGGCGCGGGCAACGACGCGATCCTGATCGACCCGGACCTGATCCAGCAGGCGACGCTGAACGGCTCCGTGGGCAACAACAAGCTGGTGGCCGGCGGCGGCAACAGCACGCTCCTCGCCGGCGGCGGGCGCGACGTGTTCTTCGGGAGTAACTCCCCGAACACGTTCATCGCCGACGGCGGCGAGAACGACCTGTACAAGGTGAAGCCGGCCGACGTGCTGTTTCCCAACGCCGGCGACAGCGTCATGCCGGCGTTCCCGCCGGGCACGGTCGTCGCCGCGCCGCCCCAGCTCATGACCGCGGCCGAAGTGGATACGCTGCTGCAGCGCGCCGCCGCGGCATCGGCCAGCACCGACGCGATCATCGTCATCACGGACCGCAACGGTCGCGTCCTGGGCGTGCGCGTCGAGAGCGGCGTCGCGCCCGAGATCACGTCGAACGTAAACAACCTCGTGTTCGCGGTGGACGGGGCGCTGGCGAAGGCCCGCACCGGCGCGTTCTTCGGCAACAACCAGGCCCCGCTGACCTCGCGCACGATCCAGTTCATCAGCCAGTCCACGATTACCGAGCGCGAGGTGAACTCGAACCCGAATATCACGGACCCGAACTCGACGCTCCGAGGGCCGGGGTTCGTGGCCGCGGTGGGGGTGAAGGGTCACTTCCCGCCGGACATCCCGTTCACGCCCCAGGTGGACCTGTTCCAGATCGAGCACACCAACCGCGACGGCACGTTCCACGTCGGCAACGACCGCCTCAAGGGCACGATGGACGACGTGCAACTGATGCAGCGGTTCAACATTAACCCGGCGTTCGTGCCGGCCGGTCAGGGGCTGTTCCCGCCCGACTCGTTCGGGTTCGAGACGGGCCTACTGCGTGGGGCACAATCGCGCGGGATCGCGACGCTGCCCGGCGGCATCCCGATCTTCAAGAACGGCGAAGTGGTCGGCGGCATCGGCGTATTCTTCCCCGGCAAGACCGGGTTCGCGACCGAAGAGAACTCGCGCCTCAGCACGACCTTCAACCCGAACCTGCCGGATCGCTCGCTCGAAGCCGAATGGATCGCGTTCGCGGCGCTGGGCGGCACACGCGCCGCGGTCGGCAACGTTTCGACCACGCCCGTCGGCGATCTGGGCGGGGTCGCGCTGCCCGCGGGCTTCGGGCTGCCGGCCGGCCGCATCGACCTCGTCGGCATTCAGCTCGATGTGTTCGGTCCCGGCGGCTCGGTCGAAGGGGCAAAGGTGCTGATCCAGACCGGCAACGTGGTCGGCCGCGGCAACCCGAACGACGGGGTGAACCTGCTCGTGAACGCCGGGGCGAACGGGCTCCCCGGTGGTGGCGACGACATCTTCCTGCGCGGCGGCGTCGCCGCGCCCGAGGGCTGGTTGGTGACGCCTCACGACGGCGTCGGCATCACCGCGGCCGAGGTGAACTCGATCATCACCGCCGCCATCATCCAGGCGGACAAGACGCGCGCCGCGATCCGGCTCCCGGTCGGTGCGCGGGCCAAGTTCGTGTTCGCGGTCGCGGACCGGGCCGGAAATATCGTCGGCCTGTTCCGCCAGCAGGACGCGACCATTTTCTCAATCGATGTGGCCGTGGCGAAGGCCCGCAACGTCATGTACTACGCGGACCCGGCCCAACTTCAGAACATCGACCGGCTGCCCAACGTGGCCGCGGGGTTCGCGTTCACCAACCGCACGTTCCGCTACCTGGGCGAGCCGCGGTTCCCGGAAGGCATCGACGGCGCGCCGCCGGGGCCGTTCTCGCAGCTCAACGACGACACCAACGGCACCAACCGGTTCAACGGGCGGCTGCAGGGGCCGGCGCAAGCGGCCTCGGTGTACGACAGCGTGGTGGGGTACGACTCGTTCAACCCCGGCACCAACTTCCACCAGCAGGGGAACGTGCTGAACCAGAACGGGATCGTGTTCTTCCCCGGCAGCTCGCCGCTGTACCGGCCCGCCGGCGGGGGGTTCGGGCTGATCGGCGGGTTCGGGGTCAGCGGCGACGGCGTCGATCAAGACGACGTGACAACGGTGGCCGGGCAGAGCGGGTACGGCGCGCCGCTGGCGCTGCGGGCCGAGCAGGTCTTCTACGCCGGGGTGCGGCTGCCGTACCAGAAATTCAACCGCAACCCGGAGGGGTGAGAACGCCGATAAGGGGAACAGACTGGGCGGGCGCGTGCGACTTCGCACGCGCTCGCGCGCCCGTTTCCCCCCCAAGCTCCCCCCGGTGCCCCATGCGCCGCTCGCTCCCCCTCGCGGGGTTCGTTCTGCTGTCCCTTCCGGCCCTTGCTTGTGCCGACGACCGGCCGCTGTTGCAGCGGATCGCGGAGCGCACGCCCGCGCCGCGCACGCCGGTTGAGCACACGGCTCAGCGCGCCGGCTTCCCGCTCTCGGTTCACAACCACGCTGTCCCGAGCGTAACGCGATTCGACTACGGTGGGTACATCGGTGGCGCGACCGTCAAGAACAACAACCTGTTCGCGCGCGGCCCCGGCTCCGCGACCGGACCGGTACAGGACGGGGTGTTCGGCACCGACTACGCTGGCGTGCGCTCGAACCTGGGCCGGCTGTTCCTCGCGCCGTCGGACGACCCCTCGCGCGGCCGCGACTTCGCCCGCGGGTACAGCCCGGAAGGGCCGCGCGTCACGGACGTGTTCGCGCTGCGCCCGTTCCGTAAGGCCGTGCTGGAGACGCGCGCGGACAGGGAGAAGCGCACGCACGCAGCCGAGGGCCACGGCAAGGACGGCGGCGAAGGGAAGGGCGGCGGACACTGAGAGGCGCGCTGTGCTTGTACCGCTTGCGAGTAGCGCACCGCGGATGTGTAGGTTTGAAGACCCCTCACCCGCCTCGAAGACTCGGCGACCTCTCCCCGCGCTTCGCGGGGCGAGGTCGCCGGCCGCTTTGGGCCGGCGGGTGAGGGGCAACCACCTTTGAGCGCAACCGGTTGAGTTGCGGAACTCATTCGCCACCGCTAGCTCGCGCGCCCGCCGCGTGGTATCATCGTGCGATCAAGACCGACTTCGGGGGTATGCGATGATCCGACTGATTGCCGCGCTTGTGGCGCTGGTACTTGCTGTGGGCGCGGTCCGCGCCGACGTGACCTTCACGAACAAAGCGCCGGGCACCATTGAGGTGAAGGTCGGCAACGGTTCCAAGACGGAGATCAAGAGCGGTGAGAAGGCCGTATTCAACACGAACGCCGGCGATCACAAGGTCGCGGTGTTCGCCGGCGGGTCGGAAAAGGCCAGCTCGACCGTCAAGAACAACAGCAAGCGGATCGTCACCCACAAGAACGGCGTCTGGTCGATTGCCACCGAGTGATGCTCGTTCACGGCACACGAGCGAGGTCGCCCAATGGCAATCATCATTTTCTGTCCGGGCTGCGGTACGCGGCTCACCGTCGGTGACGACCGAGCGGGCTCGACGTTGGACTGCCCAAAATGCGATGTGGCCATCGCGGTGCCGAGCGTGCTGCCACCTCCTCCCGCGCCACCACCGGCACCGCCACGACCACCGGGACCTGTTCCTCCGCGCGGGGTCTCTCCCCTTCCGCCTGCACCTCCTCCGTTACCGGCTCCGCCACCGTTACCACCTCCAATCCCTGCGGCACCTCCGGTGGTGTACGACTGGCCCGCACCTGCTCCGTCCGCAGACGACGATGACGATGACGACGATGACGATGACGACGATTATCTCCCACCGCGCCGACGGCGACGCCGACGACGGCGTCGCGGGTTTCGGCGAGGGAGAGCTTCTGACCGGTCAGGGCTGGTGAATGCAGTCGCGATCATCTACGCGATTGTGGGAGTGCTCAACATTGGCTGTGCGGCGTTGGTGATGTTTGTCGGTGTGGCAGCCGCACGGTTCCTCGGCGATGACAGGGAGGCACGAGTTCTTGTCGGCGGACTGGCTGGAGTAATTGCGCTCGTTATCGTCCTTCTCGCCATCCCCGATCTGCTTGCTGCCTACGGCATCTGGCACCGCCGATATTGGGGCTATGTACTCGGTTTAGTTCTGGCGGGGATCAACGGACTGTGGGCAGTCGCCAGTATCGTCTGGGGCGACGTTTGCAGTCTGTTCGTCTGCGGTTCGTGCAGCACCTTTACCTTTGTCGTTCTGTGCCAGTCACGGTATGCCGACGAGTTCTCGTAATGCTTCACTACTCCTCCGGCTTCGGGGTGAACGCGCCGTCCCAGTTCGGGGGCGGCGCGTTCTTGCCGCGCTGCATGTAGCGCACGAAGCACTTTGCGGCCGGGTCTTCGGGGAACAAGTCGCTGAACCGCTCCAGCGCGTCCGGCCACTGGCCCTTGATGAACAGCTCGACGGCCTCGTTCCACTGTTGGAGCTGGCTCTCGTACCATTCGCCCGTGAGCCAGGTGTCGTGACCCGAAGAGGCTGCGGGCGACAGTTCGTGCGCGATCAGCGGGGTCTTCATCCCGCGCGGGCGCACCGTGCCTAACCCGCGGAGACGCCACCTCGTCCAGTTCGGGTCGGCGATCAGCAGTTTCTTCGCTACCTCGTCGCTCACGACGATGCCGACGCCGTAGGCCTTCGTCATCTCTTCGAGCCGGAAGGCGAGGTTCACAACTGGGCCGTAGAGATCGACGACTGCGAGGTCGTGTGCTCCGAGCCGACCGGCGAGCGCGCGGCCGTGTGTGATGCCCAGCCCGCACTGCCGGTTCACCATCCACCCGGACAACTTCTCGTGGATGCGCAGCGCGGCCTCGGCCGCGCGCTCGATCTGGTCCGGCTGGGTGTTCGGCCAGCCCCAGAACCCGAGTACTGCGTCGCCGCGGAACCCGGCCACGATGCCGCCCTTTTCCGTGACCGCGCCGCTCATCGCGTCGAGCGCCTTCTGGATCTCGCCCCACGCGGCGGTCAGGCTCGCGCCTTGCGCTTCCGCGAACCCGCTGTAGCCGCGCAGGTCGCAGAACAGAACCGTCACGTCGCGCTCCTGCGGCTTGAGGAGCACTTCGAGCTTGTCCGGGTCGTCGAGGAACTTGCGCACGCCGGTCGGCCACGCCTCGCGGATGACCGCGTTCTGGCGCGTCAGGCGCAACGTGCGGCGGGTCGTTTCGAGCAGGCCGACCAGGATCTCGATGAACTTCTGGTACTCGGTCAGGTGGCTCTGGTCGGCCTTCGTCTCCGACGGGCGCGTCACCAGTCGGCCGCTGACGTACAGCGCGTATTGTGAGTTGTCCTGAAATGGCGTGCAGATGGCCCACGGGGTCGCGCCCTGCTGCTGTAGCACACCGAGCGTCAGGTTGTGGTCCGAGCCGGCCATCGGGGAGAAGTTGCTGGGGTCGGTCGACCACACGTGCAGGCAGCTCTTGCGCTGCTGGCACACGGCGCGGCGCACGAGCTTGCGCGACGGCACGAACTCGCCCTGCGCCCCGGCCCCGGGGTTGCGCACGTTCTGCTCGACCACCGTGACGCGCAGTTCTCCCACCGGGCAGTCGGGCGGGATGCGGACGACGGCCGCCGCGTCGCACTTGGGCATCGCGTTCAGCGCCACTTTCAACATCTGCCGGAACAGGGCCGGTTCGCTCGCCACCACCTTCAGGTATTGCGGCAGTTGCTCCATCGCCTTCAGCAGGATCGACGGGTTGGTGAACGCGACGTGCTCCAGTTCGGCGCGGCTGCGCTCCTCCTGGTGTTGGACGAGGGTCGCATCGACGGGGCATTCGGGTTCGGAGTCGGCGTCGCCGCGGAGGGTGAACCTCGTTTGGCCGATCACGAACCACTCGCCGGGTTTAACCACGCACTGCTCGACCGGCTTGTTGTGGAACCAGATGTGGTTCTGCGGCGGGGTGGGGAAGTCGGGTTTGAGGACGCCGCGGCGCGCGACCGTGAGCGCGGTGCCGTTCCACTCCAGCGTGGCGTGGAACCGCGAGATCATGCGGTCTTCGGGCACGACCCAGTCGCAGAACGCCGTGTCGCTGCCGAGGCGCACGATCTTCTTGTCGGGCAGCGCGTACCGCCAACTGTACTGGCCGGGGGCCGACATCACGCTGGATCCCGCGCCCGCACCGGGGTCGATTCGGGTCAGTGCTTCCAGGTCAGCCATGAGACGCAAACTCCAGTCGGCGGAGAACCACCACCAGCCCGACCCACAACCCGACGGCGATCAGCCCCAGCACGCCAATCATCGCGACACCGGTGTCCATCATCTTTCCGCGCATCTCGTCGAGCGGGCGCAGCGCGTTCTTGCGGTCCACTTGTGCGGCGAACACCCACCGGCGCGGCGGGCCGGGGCTGCCGGTCGCGTCCACCGCGCGGTACCGGCTTCGCGCGAACGGGTCGAACCGTGTGAAGCAGACGATCTCCGGCTGGCGCTCGCCGCTCAGTTCCGTTTCGAGCGCGTCCACATACCGGTCGGATTCGGTATACCCGTGCGCGTCGGCCGCGCTCGGCGCGCCGAGCGCGAGCCACGGCCCGGCGCGTTCGTCGGAGTACCCGTGCTTGCGGACCAGATCGGGGTAGGCGTGCGGGTTCCGCAGCTCCGGTGTGTCTGATTGTAACACGTTGTCGCAGTCCGGGTGCCATACCCAGCGCCCGCGGTGGTCGGTGACGACCACTTTGACGAGCCGGTCGATCCCGTACCCGGCTCCGTCGTCGGGGCGCTCGAACTTCATCGGGTACAGCAGTGGCTTGATGTCGTACTCGACGTCCAGCCCCAGCACGAGCAGCCCGATCACCCTCCCGCGCGACTGGGGGTTGTCCCAGATCGGCGAGACGACGTTGAGCTTCCACCGGTCGCGCTGCGTTCCGCCGGCCCCGGACTTGTCCACCCCGCGCGAGCGGAACGGGTGGCTGATGTGGGTCGCGCGCACCACCGGGCGCGGGGTGCCGTCGTCCTTCGCTTCGCCCGGCCCGGCGTGGAAATAGTCGCGGTACGACAGGTCGTGGGCGAAGAACTCGCGGTCGCGCGCTGAGGTCTGGTTGGTCGCGTCCTCGAACGAGCCGTCGGGCTGGACGCGGGCGACGTAGAACCCGCGCGCCGACGGCGCGCCGGTGTCGGCATCGGTCACGAGCATCACGCCCAGCGTCGGGACGTGGTCGTGCGGGGCGACCCGCTGCCGCCGCTGGCGGTGCAGGCGCTCCAGCCACGCGCGCACGTCGCGCTGCCCGTCGGCCGAGAGCGCCGGGCCGCTCGGGAGCACCCGGCCGCGCGGCACCACGGACGCTTCCTTCAGCGCGGTTACGACGCCGGCCTCCTTCGCGGTGTGAACGTCCTCGGCCCACTGGTCGAGCGAGGCGACGTGCCGCTGGAGCCGGTCCTCGATCGCGCGCGTGCCGAACCCGGCGGTGCGCGCCAGGCTGCTCGTCACCTCCGCGGTCACGTTCGTCTTGGTGCGCTCGGTCACCGCGTTCGCGGCCCACATGCCCAGGCCGGCGACCAGCATGACGACGAGGAACGTCGCGGCGGCGGCCAGCGCCAGCACCGGGCGCGTGCGCCGCCAGCGGGCGCGGGCGTCGAGTAGTGCGACCACCGCGCCGGCGTCGGCCGGGCGGTGATCGGGCCGCAGGGTCAGGCACCGGTCGATGATCTTGGCGAGGACCGGGTCGGCGACCGCGTGGTGCACCGTCGGGCGCGGCGCGGCGACAATACCGTCGCGATACACCTTCATTCGGGCGGGCAGGTGGCGCGGCGCTTTCTTGATCGCGGCCAGCAGGTCCGCGGTGCGGCGCGGCGGCTCGCCGGTCAGCATCTCGTAGGCGACCGCACCGAGCGCGTACACGTCCCAGCGCGTGTCGGGAGGTGCGCCGGACTGGGCGGCGTCGATCTGGTCCGGGGGCATGTAGAAGAACGTGCCCAGCGCCGGCGTGTCGTCGGTGGCGAGGTGCGCCTGGCCGAAGTCCGCGACCAGCGGCTCCGGGGCCGCGCCCGGCTCCGGGCTGTGCAGCAGAATGTTCGGCGGCTTCAGATCGCAGTGGTGGATGCCGCGACGGTGGACCGCGGCCATCGCGCGGGCGACGGTGGTGAAGAACCCGACCGCGCGGCGCAACCGCTCGCGCGGGGCCAAACCGCCGGCCGTTTTCAGCCAGTCGGCCAGCGACCCGCTGTTCGCGAGTTGCATGACGTAGTGCGGGCGCGCGGTCGGGCTGCCCGGGCGCACGTCCTTCACCATCACGATCCCGCGACACCCCTCGACCGTTTGCAGCAGGCCGACTTCACCGAGGAGCTTTGCCCAGTCGGAATCGCCGGCCGTGAAGAATTTGATTGCGACACGCTCGCGCGAGAGCCGATTCTCGGCCTCCCACACCGCGCCGAACGAGCCGGTACCGAGCTTCTTGATGAGCGTGTAGCCGTCGGCGACGTCGCTGCCGCCGGCGGTCTGGCTGCGCTCGAGTTCGCGGTCGAGTTCGTGGACCGCTTTGCCGGAGCGTGACGCCTCGGACGAACCCGTCGTGGAACTGGTGGTGGCCGCGCCGGGGGTGTAGGCCGCGGTGCCGGTGCCGGACCCCTTCCGCACCCACGACGGCGGACCGTGCTGCTCGAGCGTCCCGCCGGCCGCGCCGAGATCGACCGCGCCGTCGTCGCCGGTCGCGGCCGGGTCGGGCGCGCCGTCGCGCGGCGGTTTCGGGTCGTTTCCTTCGACGGGCATGACAGGCTCAATGGCGGGAGCGCGGGGCTACCCGTGTTTTCTAGCCCGACAGGCGACGAGATGCAACCGCCGTGTCAGTGTCAGTGTTGGTGGCCAGTGGTTGGTGAAAGACAGAAGGCCAGAGCTAAAGGCCTCTGGTCTTCTGTCTT
>SXHE01000215.1 GCA_005773755.1 Planctomycetia bacterium | reverse complement strand
GGCGTGGTGTTGCTGATCTCGATCGTGATCTTCCCGCGCCACTCCGGTTCCAAGGGTGTAACATTTACAATCACACCGCATCTTGCGTACGTGGATTTTCCGACACAGACGCACAGGATGTCGCGGGGAATCTCGAAGTACTCGACCGTTTCGGCAAGCGCGAAACTGTTCGGCGGGATGATGCAGAAGTCGGCTTCCACGTCCACGAACGACTTCGGGTCGAAGTTCTTCGGGTCAACCGTGCTGCCCCACACGTTCGTGAACACCTTGAAGTTGCGGGCCACGCGCACGTCGTAGCCGTAGCTGGTCACCCCGTAGGAGATGATGCCCGGCCGGTGCTGCTGCGGGGCGAACGGGACGATCTTCACGTCGCGCTCGATCATCCAGTCCGGTAACACGCCCATGCTCGCGCCCTCCAGCAACGACACTTCGAATAGGATCATCGACCGCCCGCCGCGCCCGGCTTGACGAAACCCGCGCGAACGGCAATGACCGCACGGCCCGCACGCCCGGTGCGGCCGGACGCGAGGACCGCCATGATCGCCAGCTTAACAGTTCTCGGCGCGCTGTTCGCGGTCCCGTGTGCGAGCACCGACGTGCCGACGGAACTGTGGCAAGTGGCACCGGACACGAGCGAGAAGCCGTGGGACGTACCCGCACGGCCGGGCGAGAAGACGCGCGCGGTCGTCCTCATCCACGGGCTTTTCGTCCACCCGCTCCGCCCGGCACTCGCAACCAAGCCCTGGCGTCGCGACTGGCAAGAACCCAAGAGCGAACTCGTAAAGGTGCTGTCGAAAGACGCCGACGTGTTCGCCTTCGCGTACGCACAGATCACACCGGTCGAGGACGTGACCGACGGGCCGGGGTTGCGGGGCGCGGTCGCGCGGCTCCGCAAAGCGGGGTACAAGGAGATCGTGCTCGTCGGGCACTCGGCGGGCGGCGTGATCGCGCGGCAGTTCGTGGAGCGCTACCCGACTGCGGGCGTGACAAAGGTGATCGCGGTCGCGGCCCCGTTCGCCGGGGTGGACCTCGCAACACTCAACGTCGGCTACCCGAAGGTGCAAGCCCCGTTCGTAAAATCGCTCGCGCCCGAAGCGCGCGAGGAAGCGGCGAAGACGAACAAGCCCCTCGGCAAGAACGTGGAACTCGTGTGCGTGGTGTGCAAGTTGAAGCTCGTGGACACCGACGGGCTTGTCGGCACCACGAGTCAATGGTCGGCCGACCTCCAGGGCCTCGGCGTACCGGTCGTTCACGTCCCGTGCGACCACTTCACGGTGATGTACCACCCGGCCACCGCGAACACGATCGCCAAGCTGATCCGCGACAAACTTGTCCGCTGGGAGCAGAACGAAGTGGAGCAAGCGCGGAAGGTGTTGTTTGGCGACAAGTGACGCGGCCCCGGCGTAACATGGTGCAGAACACGGAAGCGAACCGCCGGGGCCGCGCCGCCCCATTCTACGCGCCCGGACACGCGGGGAGACAACATGGCGAACTGGCTGTTCAAAGAAGAACCCGAAACGTACAGCTTCGCGGACCTCGTGCGCGACGGCTCCACCACCTGGAGCGGCGTCGCAAACCCGCAGGCGCAGAAGAACCTGCGCGCCATTAAGAAGGGCGACTGCGTGTTCTTCTACGCGACGGGCAAGGTGAAAGCCGTCGTGGGCGTGATGCGCGTGACCGCGGACCCGACCCCGGACCAGGCCGACGCGACCGGCAAGCGCGTGGTCGTGACCGTCGAGCCGGTGCGCGCGCTGGCCGCGCCCGTAACGCTGGCCGCGATCAAGGCGGACGAGGCGTTCGCCGCCCGGGAGTTGGTGAAGCAGGCGCGCCTGTCTGTAATGCCTGTGCCGGATGCACTGTGGGCGAAGGTGGGAAAAATGGCCGGATAGTTGGCCCACGATTTTGGCCCCGGCGCGGCGCGACGCCCCATTTTTCCGCACTTCCCGAAGCCCCCAAAGGGGCTTCCATTTTTCGGCCCGGCCCGCTATCAATCACGGTCGCGGCGACGTGTACAGACTGACACGCGCCGCGCCGGAGCGCCGCGCCATGTCCGACGAACTCACGAACCGCCTGCCCCCGCACAACCGCGACGCCGAACGCGGCGTCCTCGGCGGCATCCTGCGCGACGCCGATACGCTCCCCGACGTGCAGCAGATTCTGCGCACGGAGAACTTCTACTTCGACGCACACCAGAAGATTTACCAGGCGCTCTGCGACCTGAGCGAAGAGGCCCAACCGCTCGACCTGGTGCTGCTCCACGACAAGCTGCGGAAGAACAAGCAGCTCGAAGACGTGGGCGGCGCGCTGTACCTGAGCGAGTTGTGGGACGCGGTGCCGACCGGGGCGAACGCCGAGTACCACGCGAAACTGGTCCGCGACACGTCGATGATCCGCGGGCTGATCCACGCCAGCACCGAGATCCAGCGCGACTCCTACGACCGCACCCAATCGGCCGACGAACTGGTCGCGCAGGCCGAGCGCAAGATCATGGACATCGCCAAGTCGAGCATGGTCGGCGAAACGACCCCGCTGTCGGAAACGATCAAGGACGCCTTCGAGCGGCTCGACTCGCGCATCGGCAAAGAGAACCTGACGATCAGCGGCCTGCCCAGCGGGTACGTCGACCTGGACAACATCACCGCGGGCCTCCAGAACTCGGAACTGGTCATCATCGCCGCGCGGCCCAGCGTGGGGAAGTGCCTCCCGGCCGACGCAGAAATCCTCTTGGCCGACGGTCGCCTCGCGCGGATCGAAGACCTATATCGCACCCGCGCGGCTCGGCTCGTCACGCTGCGCGACGACTGGACGTTCGCCCCCACCGACGCCTCCGCGTTCATCGACGACGGCGTGAAGCCGGTGTTCCGCGTCCGCACGCGCCTGGGCCGCGAGGTGGAGACCACCGCGAGCCACCCGTTCCGCACTTACAAAGGGTGGAAGCCGCTCGCGGAACTGAAAGTGGGCGAACACATCGCGGTCCCGCGCCGCTTGAACGTGTTCGGCACGAAGCCCGCGCGCGAGTGCGCGGTGAAGCTGCTCGCGTACCTGATTGGCGACGGGGGCTTGACCGACACCTGCCCGGAGTTCACCAACACCAACCCGCTCCTGCGCGACGAGTTCGCTGAAGCCGTCTGCGACTTCGGCGGGCTGAAAGTGCGCACCCAGAACCAGGGCACTACACGCGCGCCGACTATGTGCGTGGCGAGTGCACCGGAGAGTGTCGCGGAACAGCAGGCCGCGTTCGGCGCGCGACTCCGCGATCGCCTGGTCGTTCGCGGCACGGCGCGCCGGGTCGCAGCGGAACTCGGCGTCTCCCCTGCCTCTCTCACCCACTGGTCGAAGGGAGCGTGCGCGCCCGACGAGCCGACATTCGCGCGGCTGTGTGCGGCGCTCGCGGTGAAGCCCGACCGCCTCGCGCCGACGGGGATCGCGTGCGCGTCCAAGAACGCTCCTAACCCGCTGACGCGCTGGCTCGCGGAACTCGGTCTGTGGGGAAAGAAGTCGGCCACGAAGTTCGTGCCGGGGTTCGTGTTCCAACTGCCCGAACCGCAGCTCGCTCTGTTCCTGAACCGCTTGTTCGCGACCGACGGCTGGGCCGCGGTCACGCGCGAACGCGCCGGGCGCGTCGGCTACTCCACCACGAGCGAGCGCCTGGCGCGGCAGCTCCAACACCTGCTGCTTCGGTTCGGTGTGGTCGCGCGCCTTCGCGCACGAGCGATCAAGTACCGCGACACCCGCCGCCCCGCGTGGCAACTCGACGTGATCGACCCAACATCGGTGCGCGCGTTCG
>SXHE01000214.1 GCA_005773755.1 Planctomycetia bacterium | reverse complement strand
GCAGCAGGCCCGCCACCCCTTCGCCCAGTTGCATGCAATCGAGCGCCAGCGGGCCGGTGCGCTCGGCGACCGGCACCGAGCGGATGTACTTCATCGCCACGTCGAGCGTGGCCTTGGCGTCGTCCTTCGGCCAGTCGCGCGGGTTGATGCGCAACAGCGCTTGCACCGCGGTCGAGCGGTCGCCGTCATCGGTCAGGAACTTCGCGATGGCCTTGAACGCGTCGGCCTCTTGCCCGCGCACGGTGGCCAGCGCGAACATCGCGGCCTTGCGCACGACGCGCTCCGGCGACCCGGAGCCGACCTTGAACTCGGCCTTCTCCTTCGGCGTCGGGTTCTTTTCCGACAGGAACACGGTCTTCTTGCCCGCGTCGAGCACGCGCACGGTGAACCCGTTGAGCCGGTTGCCCAGCGCGCCGTCGGTGCGGTTCCACACGACGATCTTCTCGACGGACACCTCGCGGCCCAGATCGACCTCCCACCACGGGTTCAGGCTCCCCTCGTTGGTGTGGGTGGAGGAGTTGTCGGAGTACAGGCCGCTGGTGTTGCCGTCGATGGCGCGGCTCGCGGCCCCGTTCGAAGCGGTGCTGCTCTGCGTGGCCTTGCCCTTGAGCGCGACGTTCACGTTCTCGCTGAACACCTGCACCTCCGCGAGGGTGAGCGTGCGCTGCGGGCCGGTCAGCTCGATGCGGACGTAGCGCCCGGCCACGCTCTTGCCGGTGCCGACGGCCTTCGCCAGTTCCGGCGGCAGCCCGGCGAGCAGCGCCTTCATCTTCGGGTACAGCGCGGCGCGGGCTGCCGGGTCGCGCACCATCGGCGCGGCCCCGATGAAGTCTTGCAGCGCGCCGACCGACTTCGTCGCCAGCGCCCACGTCTTCTCGATCTCGCCGTCGGCCGCGACCAGTGCGACGTAGCCCAGCTCGCGCGTCGTCGCCGTGGTGCCCTTCGTGGCGAGGGCCTCGAACTCGGCGCGGCTCGCGGCCAGTTCCGCTTGTGGGCGCGCCGTCAGCAGTCGGGCGAGGTCGAACGCCACGCTCTCCTCGGTGGCCGCGGACTCGTCGTGCGTCTTGATCGCGCTAATCAGCACGTCCAGTTCGGGCTTCTTGTCCTGCTTGGCGAGGCCGGTGAGCGCCTCGCGGCGGAACTCGTCGCGCACACCGGGCCGGAACAGCAGTTCGACGTAAACGGACGGCGTGCGGTCCATCTTCAGCAGGTCGTCGGTCGCGACGCTCTTGAGGAAGAACCGCGCCCCGGCGGGCGTCGTGAACTTGATCGGCTTCTTCTCCGCGATGGCCTGCTTCACGAGCGGCCCCAGCGTCCGCATCGATTCCTTGATGACGTGATCGACCGACGGGTCGGCCGGCTTGTCCTGGGCGATGAACACGACCTCCGCGGCCTCGGGCACCATGAAGTAGCTCGCGCCCCACACGGCGACGAGGCGCACGCGCGGGTGTACGTCGGCGGCGGCCTTCTTCACCAGTTCGAGCGCGCCCGGCACGCGGTCGCGCCAGTAGGTCAGAACGCGCACCGCCGCGGCCCGCGCCCGGTAGTCGGGCGACGCCAGCACCTTCTTCAGCAGCTCCTCGTCGACGACGTTGTGGTACTGGTGCAGCCAGAGCACTTCGAGCTGCATGTGTTCGAGCACGCCGGGGGCGCGGAGAATCTTCTCGGCTTCCACGCCGCGGAGCCAGTTGAGCGCGGTGGCGAGCACGTCCTTCGAGTCGCGCGCGCCCAGTTCGATTTTCGCGCGATGGCGAACCCGGTCCTCGGAGTTGCCGAGCACTTTCACGAGGTCCGCGGTCGGCGTGCCGGAAATCGGCGGCGACTTCGACGGGTCGCGGCCCTCGTAGCTCACCTTGTAGATGCGGCCCTTCGTGCGGTCGCGGTTCGGGTCGCGGAGGTTGTGCTGCATGTGGCCGATGATCGGGTTCTGCCAGTCGATGAAGTACAGCCCGCCGTCCGGCCCCATCTTGCAATCGACCGGGCGGAAGTTCGGGTCGCTGCTCGAAAGCAGCACTTCCTGTTCGGTCCCGGTCAGCGCGCCGCCCTGATCGGAGAGCTTGTAGCGCAGGATGCCCTGGAACCCGATGCAGTTGGTGATGGCGAGGTTGCCCTCCCACTCCGGCGGAAAGTGCTTGCTGGACATGATCTCCATGCCGCCGCTGGGCCGGGTGCGCTGCTTGTACACCTGCGGCGGGGTGCTGTGCTTGTTGCCGCCGAGGTTGTCGCCGGGCAGGTAGGTGCTGAACAGCGGGGCGTGGTACGGCTGCGCGCCGGTGCCGTCCACCACGATGTCCTGGCCCCACTTGTCGAACACGTGGCCGTGCGGGTTGGCGAAGTTGTGGGCCACGTACACGTCGAACTTCTGCGTGCGCGGCTCGTAGCGGAATACCGCGCCGTTCGCGACCCGCTTGGCCGGGCCGTACGGGTCTTCCACCTGCGTGTAGTGGAACGTACCCTCCTGGAAGTACAGCGAGCCGCCCGGATCGAGCACGAAGCTGTTCGCGGTGTGGTGCGTGTCGGCGGTGTCGAGGCCGTGAACGATGCGTTCGCGCACGTCGGCCTTGTCGTCGCCGTTGGTGTCCTTCAGGAACATCAGGTCCGGGGCCTGCGCCACGATGACGCCGCCGTTGTAGAACTCGAACCCTGTCGGGTTCTGGAGGCCGTCGGCGAACGTCGTCACCTTGTCGGCCTTGCCGTCGCCGTCGGTGTCCTCGAAGATCAGCAGCTTGTCGTTGTACGGCTCGGTCGGCTTCCAGTGCGGGTAGCTGGGCCACACCGCGACCCACAACCGGCCCTTCGCGTCCCAGGCCATTTGCACCGGCTTCGCCAGTTCGGGGAACATCTTCTCGTCCGCGAACAGTTGCACCTTCACGCCCTTACCGAGCGTCATCTTCTTGATGGCCTCTTCGCCGCTCAGGAACAGGTGCGTGCCGTCCACGTTCGCGCCGGGCTTGTTGGTCTTCACCGGCACGAACTGCGGCAGGTTCGAGTCATCGACCTTCGCCTCCTTACCTTGCGCAACGGCCCACGTCACCTTGTCGCGGTTGGCGGTCATCAGGTCGAGCACTTCGAGTTCCTTCTGCACCACCTCGTAGTTGCTCTGGCCGGTGCGCGGCGGGAACCGGAGCCACGCCCGCCCGCCGTAGGTGGAGAACCCGTCCGTGACGCGGTACCGCTGGTACCAGTGGAACGCCTTGTCCTGCACCGCGGGCCGCAGCTTCGCCATCAGCCTTTCGTCGGGCGGGGCGTACGCGCCCTTCACCGGGAACAGCGCCGCGTCGACGAGCTTCGCGACCTCGCGGTTGCCGTCTTCGTTGAGGTGAACGCCGTTGATCGTCAGCGGCTTCTTGGCGGTCGGGAACAGGGTCGCGGTCGGGGACCACAGGTTGACGAAGTGAACGCCCTCGGCCTTCGCGGTCTCTTCCATCGCGACCGTGTAGCGCGCCAGGTTCTTGTTGATGTTCTCGGCCGCGGCCCCGGTGGGCAGGTTCGGCGACTTGTGATCCTCGAACGCGATCGGCGAGAACAGCACGATCCGGGGCGCGGCCTTGCCGTTGTACTTCTGGGCCTGGGTGTGCTTGATCCACGTCGCGAGGTCGGTCTTGAACTTGGGCAGCCCGGCTTCGCCGGCCCACGACTCGTTGTACCCGAAGAACGCGAACAGCACGTCGGGCTTGGTCCCGGCCTTCTCGAACCGGTTCGGGTTGGTGATGCTCTTGTCCATCACCTCTTCCGGCTTCGGGATCGGGGCCTTCGCGTACAGCCACTGGTCCGGCGTGCCGAAGTCGGACGACCGCAACCGCGTGGTCACGGTGTCGGCGCTGTAGCCGAGGTTGCGGATCGTCAGGTCGAGTTGCGGGTTCCGCGCGACGAGGAACGTTTCGAGCCAGCCGTCGTGCTGCATCCGGTCGGCGAGCGTGTTGCCGATGATGCAGATGTGGTCGCCCTTTCGTAGCTCGAACCGCGGCAGCTCGGCCGGCTGCGCCGCGGCTTCCGGGGCCGGCGCGCCGGGCGCGTCGAAGTAAACGAAGGCCGCGATTAGCGCCGCGACCGGCACGAGCGCGAGCGACGCGCGGAGGAGGGAGCGTCCGCCGGGCATGGTGTATCTCCGATGGAGTAAGCGTTGGGAGCGAGGTAGGTGGGACTGTTGTACCAGACTGGTGGGACAGGTTGAAGGGCTAGCCGCGAGCCGCAGGCGAGCGCGGCCTCAGCGAGACACAACGCAAGCCATCAGCGCCGCCTCAAAGGCATCCCAATCCAGCCCGTCGGCGAACGCCTCAATGCGGCTGTCGCGCCGGTACGAGGTCGGTGACACGCTGACCGCGGTGCCGGCCCGGTTCACGCTGATCCACTCGTCCTCAACGCGGAACACTCCCTTCAAGCGCGTGATCTGCTTCGTGTTCGCGAGCAGCGCGAGGAGTTTGCCCTCGTCGAAGGTTTGCGAGGGGGGAAACACCCAGCCACAGGCCGCGCTCGAAGAACCTAACCCCCCAACCCCCTTCCCTAAGAGGGAAGGGGGAGAAAAAGAAGTCAACACTCCGGCTCCCCCTTCCCTCTTAGGGAAGGGGGTTGGGGGGTTAGGTTCTTCT
>SXHE01000213.1 GCA_005773755.1 Planctomycetia bacterium | reverse complement strand
GGCCGGACGGAGCGGGAACTGTTTCCCGCTCCGTCCGGCCGCGGCTCGCGTGGTGGGTTTCTCCCTGGGTCGCGTGTCAGACAACTAACAACAGCAGCAGCCCGACGAACACCGCAATGGTGACGAGAACGAGCGGCTGGCGCAACAGGACGAGCAACCGCTCACCAGCGGGCGGCTCGTGACCGGCCGCGGGGCGGAGGTGGGGCGCGAGGTAAATGCGTTCGATGAACGCGAGTATGCCGGTTGCGGCGTCGGGCGGGTCCGGCTCGCGCGCGGGCTCCGGCGGTGCAGGGCGGGGCGAAGCGACGGCTTGTGCCGGTCGTGTGGGGTGCTCGCTCGGCGGCTCCGCACGGTCTTCCTTCGGCAGAAGCTCCTGTAGTTCGGCGATCAGTTCCGCGGTGGTGCCGCGATCTTCCGGCCGTTTTGCGAGCATCTGCGCGATCACCCGCGCCAGCGCGACCGGCACTTCGGGGTTGTGCGCGTTCGCGTCTGGGATCGGCGCGCGGGCGTGCGCCTTGCGGAACAGCATCGCGTCGCGATCCGGCACTTCATAAGGGGGCCGACCGGTGAGCGCCTCGAACAGCGTTCCCCCCAGGGCGTAAACGTCCGACGCAGGGACGACTTGTTCGGCCCACTGCTCCGGTGGGGCGTACTCGCGCGTGCCGACGAAGATGCGTCTCGTCCCGGTGCCAGCCGCCACCAGCGCGGCTGGCTTAACCGCGCCGAAGTCGAGCAGTTTCGCCGCGGATTGAGACGGCCGCACGCCCGGCTCCGGCGGCGGGCCGATCACCATCACGTTCGCCGGCTTCACGTCACGGTGGACGAACCCGTTCTCGTGAATTACGGCCAACCCGCCGAGCAGGTTGATGGCCCACCGCGCCACGAACCGCCACGGGATCGGGCCGAGCCGCTGCACCAGTCGGTACAGGTCGGTGCCCTCCGCGTACTCCAACGCGATCAGGTACTCGTCGGTCGGCTTGCCGAGCGCGTCGCGCACGCGCTCGTACAAGTAGAACCGGGCGACGCCGGGGTGCCGCACCTTCATCATCGCCTTCGCTTCTTGCTCGAACCGCGCCCGCCCGCTCTCGGTGTCCTGGGTCAACGTCTTGACCGCGACGAACCGCCCCGGGTTGAGCTGCCGGGCCTTGAACACCGCGCCCTGCCCGCCCTGCCCAAGTTTTTCGAGCATCAGGAAGTTGTTGAGGGCGAGTTGCCGGGTTACGTTGTCCGCACCCCCTTCGTACCAGTGCTCGATGACGCCGCGCTGGTAGTCGGTAAGTCCCGGAGGGGCTTCGCCCGGCTCGCCGTCGGGCCACCATTCGGGCGTAAACGCGGCCAACACGTCGAGCGTCGTCGCGAGGTCGCCCCCGCCGAGCTTCGCGGCGCGCGCCCACCGGTCCGCGCCAACGATCTTGCACGCGGTCAGAACGTGGCCGAGTTGGGAGAGTGTAGGCATCCGCGGTGTGCGTACGAGGGTGCGTTTGGTCGGGGTTGTGTGGTCAGAGCAATTCGCGAATCGCCGCGCCTTCGCTCAACAACGGGATCGGGCGACCGGTCGCGTCGGGCGGCGCGGTCGCCGGATCGATGCCGAGCACATGATAGACGGTCGCGAGCAGGTCGCCCGGCGTCGTCGCGCGCTCGCGCGGTCGGTCGGCGTTCGCGGTGCTCGCGCCGACCACGCGCCCGTGGTTCAGCCCACCGCCGGCGAGCAGCGCGGAGAACACGAATGGGTAGTGGTCGCGCCCGCCGCCCGCGTTGATCTTGGGCGTGCGCCCGAACTCCCCGGTCACGACGACGAGCGTGCGCTCCAGCAGTCCGCGGTCGTTGAGGTCGTCCGTGAGCGCGGATAGTGCCTTGTCGAGGTGCCCGCCCTTGAGGGCGGTCCCCTTCTTGACGCCGAACGGGTCGTTCCCTGCGGGGCCGTGCAAGTCCCACTCGCACGTCTCGTAATCTTCGTAAGCAACGAACGTGACGCCCGCTTCCACCAGCCGCCGGGCCATCAGGCAACACTGGCCGATCCGCGTGCGGCCGTAGTGGTCGCGGAGGCGCGAACTCTCGTGATTCAGGTCGAACGCGGTTCGCGCGGTCGGCCCGAGAACGAGGTCGAGCGCCTCGCGCTGGAACCCGTCCAGTGCCGCCGCGTTGCCGCGGGTGTCGAGGTCGCGGCGCATCGTGTCGAACGAGCGCAGCAGCTCTTTGCGGTCGGTCAGTTTCCCGGCGTCCGTCCCCGCGGCCAGTTTGAGGTTGGGCACCTGGAACTTCGCATCGTTCGGGTCCGGCACCTCGAACGAGCCGTACCGCGGGCCGAGGTAAGCGGGGCCGCCGTAGCCCGTCGCGCGCGGCATCCCGACGTAGGCCGGCATCCCGGTGCGGTTCGGACCGCGGTAGCGCGCCGCGACCGCGCCCAGCGCCGGTCGGTGGTTCACCCCGAATTGGAGATTGTCCGGGTGCGTCCCGGTCATCATCCAGTGGTAGCCGTGGTGGTGGCTGCCGGTCGTGTGGTGCAGCGCGCGCAACACGCTCATACGGTCCATGCGTCGCGCGACTTCTGGGAACAGTTCCGTGACGCGGACGCCGGGCACGGCGGTTGGAATGCTGGCAAACGGACCGCTCACTTCCTCCGGTGCGTCCGGCTTCGGGTCGAACGTGTCGAGCTGCGCCGGCCCGCCGCTCAGGAAGATCAGGATCACGGCGGTATCGCGCGGGGCGCTCGTGTCCGCGGCGCGTGCGTGCAGAGCCTGTGGCAGTGCCAACCCGCCCAGACCGAGCGACGCGACCTTCAGAAAGCTCCGGCGGTCGTGAGGGGTGTAGAGTTCGAGCACAGGTCGCTCTCCTTAGAACAGGCCGAGGATCGGGCTACCGTGCTCGACCAGCCCGCGCGGGCGGTCGAGGCTGTCGCGGTACAGCGTGGCCGGGTCGATGCCGAGCGCGTGGTACAGTGTCGCGATCAGTTCGTAGGGGTGCGTGGCGTTCTTCTGTGGGTACGCGCCGTTCTTGTCCGATTCGCCGTACACTTGCCCCGGCCGCACCCCGCCGCCAGCGACAAGACAGGTATAGCACGAGGGCCAGTGGTCGCGCCCGCCCGGCCCCACGTTGTTCGTCGTCGGCGCGCCGATCTTCGGCGAGCGGCCGAACTCGCCCACCATCACGACCAGCGTGCTGTCGAGCAGCCCGCGCGCGTTCAAGTCTTCGATCAGTGCCGAAGCAGTCTGGTCGAACACCGGGCAGCGCCAGTTCTTGAGCATCGGGAAGTTGTTGCGATGCGTGTCCCATGAACCGTCCGGGCCGGGCGCGGGTTCCGTGTCGGAACCGCTGGGCCAGTTCACTTGCACGAACCGCGTGCCCGCTTCCACCAGCCGGCGCGCGAGGAGGACGCTCTGGCCCCAGCGGGTGCGGCCGTAGCGGTCGCGCACCTTCGCCGGTTCGTCTTCGAGTCGAAACGCGCGCGACGTGCTGGCGGAACCGAGCAGTGAGAACGCGGTGTCGTAGTGCGAGTCGAACCCCGCCGCCCATCCCGGCGCGGAGCGGACGCTGCGCAGGTCGATACGGGCGCGCATCCGGCCGAGGTCCACATCCGGCGGCAGCACGAGGCTGTCGACATTCAGCCGTTGTTGCGCGTCCTGGTACATCTGAAACGGGTCGTGCGACGCGCCGAGGATACCGGCCGATTGGCCGACGCCGGTGACCGCGCCTTCGATGATCGGGCCGCACACGCTGACGAAGCCCAGTTTGCCCGGATCGGCCGGCTTGAACCGCGACGCGATCGCGCCGACGGAAGGCAAGTCTTGGCGCGACGGCGGCACCGACAGGCCGGTGGCGGAAAAGTTGAGCGGCCCGGCCCCGGTCATCAGCATGTAGATGCTTGCGCCGTGGTTTGCCAACCCTTGCGGCTTCACGCTCAGGGTGCGGATCAGTGTGAAGTTGTGGGCCTGGCGCGCCAGCTTTGGCAACACTTCCGTGAGCCGCGTACCGGGAACACTCGTCTGGATGGGCTTGAACTCGCCGCGAATGCCTTCCGGCGCGTCGGGCTTCGGGTCCCAAGTGTCGATGTGGCTGGGCGAACCTTGCAGGTAGAGCAGCAGCACTGACTTCGCTTTGCCGAAGCCGTCCGTGGTCTTCGCCGGCGGCGCGGCGGCGCGAGCACGGAGCGCGTCCGGGAGCGCGAGGCCGAACAGCGGCAGCGCGCCGGCGGTGAGGAACTCGCGCCGCGACGGACTGACGAGGGAGAGCATGGGGCGGCTCCGCGGGAGAGGGGAAGGCTCGGCGGGTTAGCAGCAGCCGGTCGCGTTCGGGCCGACGCCACACTTGTCCGGGGCGAGGCAGTCGGTGTGTTTCGTGCCCAGGTGGAACAGAAGGCCCGCCGGGGTGACTTCCGCACCGCCGACCGGGAACTGCGACACGCTCCCGTTTTCATACTCCACTTCCACCGGCAGCGCGTCGGATTTCAGCAGCGGTGCGGCCATCTGTAGGATGCCCGCGAGCTTGCCGGCCGCGAGCCGGTGGTCGGTGTCCTTCGCGACCCACACTTGCAGCAGGCATGAGGTCGCGGAGCGCGTGGTGCCGCCGCAGTCGATAAAATCCTTCTGTACGCGGCCAACTTCTGTAACGTGGAAGTGCGCGGGCACGAAGTCGCCATCGGGAAG
>SXHE01000212.1 GCA_005773755.1 Planctomycetia bacterium | reverse complement strand
GTCAGGTCGCGCATCTTGTGAATCTTGTCCTGCACGCGCATCAGCCCTTCGAGCAGCGCCTCCGGCCGCGGCGGGCAGCCGGGCACGTACACATCGACCGGCACGATCAGGTCGACGCCCTTCGCGACGTTGTACCCGTACTTGTAGTACGGCCCGCCGCCGCAGGTGCAGGCCCCCATCGCGATCACGAACTTCGGGTCCGGCATCTGGTTGTACAGCCGGCGCACGCGCTCGGCCATCTTCAGGTTCACGGTGCCCGCGACGATCATCAGGTCGGCCTGGCGCGGGGTGGCGCGGAACGCGCCCGCCCCGAACCGGTCGATGTCGTACCGCGGCGCGCCGGTCGCCATCATCTCGATGGCGCAGCACGCCAGCCCGAACGTCATCGGCCACAGGCTCGACTCGCGCGCCCAGTTGATCGCCCACTCCAGATTGGTGGCGACGAACCCGTCGTCGAAGTGCCCTTCAAGAAGTCCCATCAGCCCCTCCCGGCGCGGTTCCATCGACCCGCTGAAGAACCAGTTCCCAAACCGCCGTATAGCCCAACTGCGCGGCCCACCGCGCGACGGTCGCGCGGTCGATGGCCGCGCCGCTCACGCGCAACATGCTCGCGATGTCGCGCAGGTGCTTGTCGGAACCGCCCTCGGCGTAGTACCACAGCTTCCCGACGATCACGTCTTCCGGGGCCGCCGCGTACACCTCGAGGCCGTCACCCAGCGCGACCCGCCGCCGCCGGTCCAGTTGCGTGCGCCCCCATTCGTCGGTGCGGGGCAGGATCACATCGACCTTGTTGCCCGTGGCCGGGTGCAGGACGTTGAACTGGAACCGGGTCGCGATGGCGTCGCGCACCGCAGGTTCGCTCACGTAATAGTCCGGCGGCGGGAACGCCGCGCAGAACTCGGCCACCCGCGCGCCGGGCAGTTCGGCCACGAGGTCGATGTCGTTCGTGAAGCGCGGCTCCCCATACACGATGCTCCCATACGAGCCGACGACCATGTACGGAACGCCGAGGCGCTCCAGAACCGCAACCACCGCGCGAAGCAGTTCAGACTGCTCCACCACTCATCCTCCGCGCCACTTCTCGGTTCACAAGATCATCGGACCAATCGGGGTGATTGTTCCGAACTACGGCCGTAACCATCTGGCGCGCCATGCGGTGCGCGCGAAAGGCGCACGCCACCCGCTCGGCGGGCGTCATCGCGCGGAACATCGCCGCGGTCGCGTCGTCGATCACCTCGATTCGGCGCGGGTCCGGTACGCGCGCACTCACGGGGCCACCTCCCCCGGCGGGCTTGGAGCTTGCCCCGCGGTGCTCCGCACCCATTCCAAGTCGCCGCGCCGCCACAGGTAGGCGAACCCGACCAGCAGTACGCCGAAGAATACCCTGATGTCCGCGAACGCGAGCCACGCGAACTTGCGCGCCGCGGCCGGCGGGGGCGGGTCCGGGATCACGCTTGCCGGCGCGCCCGCTTGCGGTTGTAGGTTCTGCGCCGCTTCCACGCGGGCCGCGACGGGCAGGTTCTCGTCGCCGGCGCGCGTCGCGCTGCCGAACACTACTGCCCAGGGGAAGAAGAACGCGAGTTCCACGTCGAAGATCACGAACAGCAGCGCGACGACGTAGAACCGCAGGTCGAACTGCACCCACGCCGGCCCGACGGCCTGCTCGCCGCACTCGTACACCTCGGCCTTTTCCGGGCTGGGCTTGTCCGGGCGCACGAGCCAGCCCAGCACGAGGTTCGCCGCGAGCAGCGTGAACCCGGCCGCGAGAAAGATCAGGATGAACAGGACGAGCGTGGTCATGTGGCCTGCTTCCCATCAACAACGGGCTTCGCTTCAACCGGCTTCGCCGGTTCAGCGGTCTTCGTCCACACCGGCAGCGGAACCCGCTTCGATTCTTGCACCGCGGTCGGGTTCAGTGTCGCCTGCCCCCACGCGACGCCCAGCGGCAGTTTCGCGTAATCGACCACGCACCCGTCGCGCGTGTAGGTGCTGATGTCGTGGTTCGACCCCATGAAAATGCAATCGACCGGGCACGGGTCCACGCACAGCGCGCAGAACATGCACTTCGTGTAGTCGATCTTGAACCCGGTCACCACGAAGCCTTTCGCCGGCGGCGCGGCTTTCTCTTTGTCAATGTAGATGCAATCGACCGGGCACGCGCGGGCGCACTTGTCGCACCCGATGCAAGTGGTCAGATCGAACCGGTGGAACCCGCGGTAGCGCGGGCGCAACGGGATCGGCTGTTCGGGGTACGCGAAGTGCCCGGTGAACGTGCCGCGCCGGAACGACTGCACGAAGTACCAGAGCGTGACGTACATGCCCGCCGCGATCGTGACCGTGGCGAGGTAGACGTTGCGGAACCAATCGCGCATGACGGCGACCGTGCGGAGAGGGAGTCGAGGAGAGGTGATTGTAAGGGGGTGATGTGCAGCGCCGCAAGGCACGAGAGGTAAGGTTTAGCGGCGACCTCGAAGGGGTCGTGCCCATCACTTCAGCAGCAACTCCAGCTCCCTCGTCGTCGTCGCGCCAGCCTTCACCTCGACTTGTTCCTTCACGTGCCGGTTGGTCGGCACCTTCTCGCTGAACAGGTAGTACGACCCGGGCGGCAAGTCCTTGAACTCGAACGTGCCGTCGGCCTTCGTCGCGGTCTTGGCGACTGCCGCCCCCTTTTCGTCGTACAGGAAGACGGTCGCGTTCGGCTGCGGGATGCGGTTCTCGAGCAGCTTCCCCGCGATCTTCCCCGGCGCGGGCTTGTTCACCTCCGCCGCGTCGAGCAGTTCGATCTCTTGCGTCTCAATGGTGCTCAGTCCGGCGAACGTGGTGAACTTGACGCCGACCACGACGACGCCCTTCGCGTCTGGCATCTGAAGGTTCGCGCGCCACTCGGCCTCGCCCTCGGCCCGCATACCGGGGACAGGGGCCGGGGCCGCGGGCAGCTCGTCCTTGTTCGGCTTGCCGACGAAGAACCGCACCTCCTTAATGCCGGCCACAGACGGCGCGCAGGTCGCTTTCACCGCGAGCGGCGCTCCCTTCGCCGCCCGCGGCGGCAAGTCGAGGTACTTCACGTCGGCCGGCGGGTTGCCGTCGAACACGACCACGACGCGACTCTTCGCCAGTTCCGCGCCGTCGGGCGCGAGCAGCCGCGCTTCGAGCACGCGCTTGCCGGTCAGCAGTTCGACGGGCAAAACCGGCTTGTGATCGCCCAGCGTGCCGGTCAGTTCGAGCGTTTCGCCCTTCGCGTCGAAGCGGAACCGCGCGCCCCTCGCGCGCGCCGTGGCGATGGGCAGCGTCAGGTCTGCGACGACGGGCGCTTTGGCGTCCTTCGCGGTGCCGACGAGCAGTTCCAGTTTCGCGCCCGAGGGCGCGTCGTCCACCTCGAGCGCGACCGCGAGCGGTTTGTCGCCGCGCGCGTACTCCGGGGCTTCGATCCGCACGCGCGGCGTCGTGACCCGCTGGAGGCGCACGGTTTCGCCGAGCGCGGGCAACTGCGCGGCGTAGGTGAAGACGCGCTCCACGCCGTCCGCGGACAGCGTGACGGTGACGCTCGCTCCGGCGGGCGACGGGAACGCGAGGTTCTCGACGTACAGCTTCGCCGGCTTGCCCGCGGCCACGACGTTCCCGGCCTGGCTGCCGTCACGCACGACAAGGCCGGGGTTGGCCTTCTGCGGGAACAGCATCTTCACCGGGGCCGCGCCGCCGCCGGGCAACTCGCCGGGCACGACGGCCACGCTCAGTTGGTTCGGCTTGCCGTCCGCGCCCGGCGCGAACACCGCGTCGCTCACGCGCAGGTAACCCGCGGGGTCGGCCACGCGCACCGGCAGCGCGAAGGTTTGCAACACGCTCTCCCGGTCGGCCGGGTCGAGCAGTTCGAGTGACAGCGCGTTGTCACTCAGTGGGGCGAAGTCGTCATCTTTCCCAGCCGCTTGCGGCTTCGCGGGCGCGCCAAAAACAAGAGGAATCTGGTTCCCCGGCTCCAGTGTCAACGCCGCTGTTTCGCGCCCCAGCCCTGCGATCCGCGCGATCACCTTTTGTGGCACCGGCGACGGGTTGAACAGCACCAGTTGGTACGGCGCGGGCACGCCGTTGGGCCGCAGGTTGAACGCGCTCAGTGGTTGCGGCGCGGCCTTCGCGTCGGCGCGGGCCAGCAGATCGACGCGCGTGCTGAGCGACCGCAGCGAGACGGGCACGCGGCGGTGGAACGTGCGGCGTGTGTTGGCGAAGTCCGCGTCCACTTCGACCAGCACGCCCAGCGCCGCCGGGTGCGCGGTCGGCCTGCTCCCGGCCGCGAGCGGCAACACCAGCGCGCTTTCGCGCACGGCGTCGAGCGCGGCAGTTGCGCCGGGCACCGGCTTCAGCCACTCATCGGCCGGCGTGAGCGCCCGCACTTGCGCGGATGCCGGCGCGTCGACCGCGCGCAGGGTGAGCTTCAACTCGGCGCTCGGTTTGTCGAACGTGAGCTTCGGCACGCCGACCGGCGCGACCTCGACGAACGGAGCGGCGGTCGTGCCGGCCGCGGTCGCGCACGCCTTCGCCACCAGCGAAAGGAAGGGGGGCGCGTCGAAGGCGTCGCGGGCCTCATACTCGAACCGCCCCGCGTGCCACGCCCACAGCCGCCGGTGGGCCGCGTCGGTTCGCGGTTCCGCTTCGGCCGCGCGCGCACCGTCGAGCGCCGTGGCCCAACTCGTGCGCCGCTGTTCGCGCGCGGTATCGCGCGGCAACTCGCTCGGCACCTCAGCCACAACAGGCCGCGCCCCGCCGGCGCGGAACGCCTCGTCGTCGGCCGCGTCCTTGCGGGTTGTTGCTTCGCACAGCTTCCGAGCGAGCGCGGATCGCGCGTTCCAGAGCGCGACGCGCTCCGCACCCGACACGAGCGGCGACGCCAGCACCGCGTCGAGGTCCGCGTACACCGCGGGGCCGGCATCGGGTGAAGTCGCGCGCTTGCGGAACAACGCGAGCGCGTCCGTCGTGAGCGGCCGGTTCGCGCTCGTTAGCGCGCGGCGCAGCACGCCCGCGAAGCGGTCCCAGTCGGGCACGCGCGCCGCGAACGCGGTCGCGTCGTACTGCTGGTCGCGCCGCGGCAGGGCCGTGTTCAGCTTCACGACCGCGTCCGCGACCGCGACCGCGTCGGTCGCGTTCAGCGCGCCGTTGTCCACGAGCGCGGTCGCCCCGGTGAGCCACTGAGATGCGTCGTCGCGCACCGCCCGCGCCGCGGCGAGCCGATCCGCCGTCAGCTTCAGTTGCCGCGCCGCGGCCTCGGCTTCGCGCAATCGCACGGTCGCGGCGGCGGGCGAGGCGTAGCCCGGCGCGAACAGCGCTGCTTCCGCGTCGGCCCGCAAGCGGTACGCCTCGTCGAGTGCGGGCCGCGCGTGCGCGACCACATCGGGCCGGCTCGCGGCGTCTTCGAGGGACCGCGCCGTTTGCAGCGCGAGTGCCGCCCGTTCCCCGGACCACGGCGCGAGCGCGCCCTGATCCGTGAGCGCCGCGAGCCGCCGGATCAACAGCACCTCCGCGAACCGCACCTGCGGGTCTTGCACCGCGAGCAGTTTCGCGAACGCCTTCACACGCGCCGCGGAAACGTCCGCATCATCGGCCAGCACCGCGAACGCGGCGGCGGCCAGCAGCGCGTGCGGCTTGGCCTTGAACGCATCGAACTCGGTCGGCTCCGCGGGCTTCTCACCGGGCGCGGTCGGCGACTTCGACTCGACCGCGACGGCCGCGGCGCGCAGTTGTTCCACGAGCGCCGGTTCGGGCAGCACGTAGCCGGGGACTGTGGCGGCGAGCGTCGGCAGCGGATCGGGCGTCGGGACCGATTCGCGCGGCACTCTCGCGAACCGCGCGTCGAAGTCGCGCTTCACCTCGTCGGCGCTGCGCCCGTTGCGCAGTCCGCGCTCGACCGCGAGGATCGTGTCGCGCGGGGCGCGCTGGTCCCACGCGGCCCGCAACCAGTCGGGGTACGCGATCTCGCCCACCGTGGGCGGTTCACTCGCCGCGGCTACGTTCGCGCGCAGGTCGAAGTCCGGTGCGGAGCCGAGTAGCACCGGTGTTTGAGCCGTGGCCCGATTCTCGACCGACCAGCGTGCGACCCGCGCGCGCACGAAGTCGGCCACCTCTTTCGCGCTGACGCGCCCGTCGCGGTCGTCGTCGGCCGCGCCCTTCAACCCGGCTTCGAGGTAGTGCGCGAACACCGTGCGACCGAGTTCGGGCGAAGCGTGCGCCGTCTGCCCCGGCCCGCACGCGACCAGTGACAGCCGGTCATCATCGGCCACCGCTTCGAGCGCCGCGATCACCGCGGCCGAGAGGTCGCCGGCCCGCGTGTCGTCGTGCGGCGCGAGGCTCAAAATCAGCAGCTTGTGCTTCGCCGGGCAGTCGCGAACCGCGCCCAGCAGTTCCGCGAGCGTGAGCCGGTTCCGCGGGTTGTCACCGGCCTCGGCCGGGAGAATGAACACCGTGCCCGCGGTATCGACGGCCGCGGGCGCGGTGAGGTGGACGACGAGCGGATGCGATTTCGGCCGCTTCGCGAGCGCTGCGAACCGCAGGCGGATCTGGTCGCGGCTGGGGTTGGTGCCGTCTTCGAGCGGCTTGCCGAGCAGCGGCGCGAGCACGGCCTGATCCTGCGCGGCCCACGGTGACGCGGTGATCGTGACCGGTAGCACCGCGACCTCGCGCGGTGGCGACAGCCAGTAGACGAGCGCGATGCCGACGCCGACGAGG
>SXHE01000211.1 GCA_005773755.1 Planctomycetia bacterium | reverse complement strand
GGGTTCGGCCGCACCCCGCGGATCAACAAGGACGCGGGGCGCGTCCACTACGCCCCGGCGGCGTCCGCGCTCCTCTTCGGCGGCGGTCTGAAGGTGGGTCAGGTCATCGGCAGCACGACGAAATACGGGGAGCGACCCAAGGACCGCCCGATCCACTACCAGCAGATGTTCGCGACCCTGTACCGGCACCTCGGGATCGACCCAGCGGTGACCACCATCATGGATCCGAACAACCGTCCCCAATACCTCCTCGAAGAGACGGACCCGATCCGCGAACTGCTGTGACCTCCCGCCGGCGCTCCGCTTGAGAAGTCGCGACGATCCCGCCACACTTGCGTTCCCGCCACACGCCCGACGCGCTCACCGAACTTCGAAAGTGCCACGATGCTCAACATTCTGGGTTCGCCGAAGCGCCTGTGCGACGGGGTCACGCGGCGCGACATGATCCAGGCCGGTGCCAGCGCCCTGCTGGGGTTGGGGCTCGCCGATCTGGCGGCCCCACGCGCCTCCGCGAGCGGGAGCGCGCGCCCACGGAACTTCGGGGCGGCGAAGAACGTCATGGTCCTCTACCTGTACGGGGCCATGAGTCAGATCGACACGCTCGACCCCAAGCCCGACGCGCCGGCCGAGATCCGCGGGCCGTTCGGCACCCTCGCGACCCGGATGCCCGGCGTGCGGGTCGGCGAACACCTGCCCAAGATCGCGGAGCGCCTCGACCGCGTCACGGTGGTGCGGTCCATGAACCACCCCGAGCCGATCCACAACGTGGCCAACACGGTCACCGGCATCCGCCGGACCGACGTGCCGATGGAGCTGAACCAGCGCGACCCGCGGCACTGGCCGTTCTTCGGGTCGGTGATCGACTACATCGACACGACCGCGGCCGGGCGCGCCGGGAACCCGCTCATCCCGCGGAACGTCATGCTCCCGTGGCGGCAGAGCGCCACCGCGCCCGACAAGCGGGCCGGGTTTTTCGGCGGGTTCCTCGGCGCGCGGTACGACCCGACGCCGCTCGAGTTCCGCGGCAAGGGGACGGTGGCGGACTGCGTCGAGAAGTTCAACCCGTACTGCGGCATCAACCCCAGGGACAACTACAACTTCCCGGCCACCGCGCTCGGTCCGCAGGTGACGCTCGACCGGTTCCAGAGCCGCCGCAGCCTGCTCGACCAACTCAACGACCAGCGGCGCTACCTCGGGGGCACGGCCCAATCGCAGGGGTTCGAGGAACTGCAACAGATCGGGTTGAACCTGTGCGACTCCGGTTCGCTCCCGGCCGCGCTGAACCTCGACCGCGAGCCGGCCCGGTTGCGGGAGAAATACGGTCACCACCTGTTCGGTCAGTCGGCGCTGCTCGGGCGCCGGCTGATCGAGGCCGGCTCGCGCGTGGTCACCGTGCTGTGGGACGAGTTCGCGGCCAACAACTCGGCGTGGGACACCCACAACAACCAGACGCGCCGCCTCGGCCGCGAGTTGTGCCCCGGCCTCGACCAAACCTTCTCCGCACTGCTGGACGATCTGGAGCAACGCGGCCTGTTCGACGAGACGCTGGTCGTGTGCCTCACCGAGCACGGCCGCACCCCGCAGGCCGAGGGCGAGGGGGACGGGCGGAACCACTGGTCGGGCGCCTACAGCATCATGCTCGCCGGGGCCGGGGTCGCCCGCGGCAACGTCGTCGGATCGAGCGACAAGCAGGGCGGGTTCGTGAAGACCCGGCCGGTCAGTCCCAAGGACATCCTCCACACGATCTACCACCTGCTCGGCGTGGACGTCGAGCGCTCGGTTCCCGACCGGCAGGGGCGGCCGATGCCGCTCGTCGACGGCGGCCACCTCGTGCCGGAGATCCTCGCGTAACCGGAGCCGGGTCTGTTGTCGGCCGTGCGGCACCGGTGTGTTTCGACCGACGGGCTGTCGCAGCGAAGCCTTATCGGAGATTGGTGATGCGGAACGTGCTCGGCAGTTTGTTTTGTTTCACCGTGCTCGGCGCGCCGGCTCTGCGCGCCGAGGAGAAAGCGGTCACCACCACGGCCGACCAGGCCAAGCAATTGGCCCAGGACCAGAGAGGCCGGCTCATTCTGGATCACCTGACCGCGCTCTCGCCCGAAGCGGCGAAGGAGTTGGCCCGCCACGAGGGGTGGCTGTCTCTGAACGACCTGAAGTCCCTCTCGAACGAGACCGCGGAGGCACTTGCTCAGCAAAAGGGCCAGTTGCACCTCGACGGGTTGACTTCACTCTCGCCGGAGGTCGCCAGGGCACTGGCCCGGCACAACGGCGAACTGTCTCTCAACGGGCTCACCTCGCTCTCGGACGAGGTGGGCGTCGCCCTCGCGAAGCACACGGGCGCCTACTGCGACTTCGCCGTCATCTACGGCGTCTCGCCGGAGGGGCTGAAGCCGTCGTTCAAGGGCATCACCTACAAGTTCAAAGGCGGGGCCGAGCACTCCATGGAGGGCATCACCGACGAACAGCACGCGATCTTGCAGAAGATCGCATGGGAAACGGTCTCGAAATACCCGTATGCCGGAGTCGCCCGATAGCCGAAATCCGAGCATTTTCCCCGCGGGATTCTGGGCAGTTCGGCTAACTCGCAATACAGGGTGATATGCGCATTGACCGAGTGGAGCGATCCGTGGGTGGGAACCGTCGCCGAAGGCCCGGAGCGAGGTCGGAACGTAACCCGCGGCAGGAAAAGAACATGAACGAGTTTCGAATTCTCCTTTCCGTTCTCATCGTATCCGCGTTCCTCCGCCCCGCGAAGGCTGACGACGAGCGGTTGCGTGACACCATCGACCGCGAGATCAAGGCGGGCTGGGCGAAGCAGAAGATCACTGTATCGGGTCGGTCGTCGGACCCGGTGTTCCTGCGGCGCGTGTACCTCGACCTCGTCGGCATGATCCCCACCTACGAGGAAACGACCGTTTTCCTCAAGGACGCCGACCCGAAGAAACGCGAGAAGCTCATCGACAAGTTGCTGGCCGACCCGCGGTTCGCCCGGCAGCAGTCCCACGCGTGGGACCTGGCCATGCTGGGGCGCAGCGCCAAGCTCGTGGACGGAACGGTCGGCCACCGGAACCGCGAGCGGTTCCGCCAGTGGCTCGCGAAGCAATTTGGGGCGAACGAACCGTGGGACCGCGTCGCCGCGAAAATCCTCCGGG
>SXHE01000210.1 GCA_005773755.1 Planctomycetia bacterium | reverse complement strand
GAGAAAAATAGGAATCATTTTCTCCCCCTCCCCGCACTGGGGAGGGGGCCGGGGGGTGGGGTTCTGCGCTTCTCACATACGTGCGCAGCGCGCCGAGTCGGACGCGGTTGCTGTCTTTCCCGCTCGCGCCTACAAGGGGCACCAGGAACGCCGCGTCCCACAAGCGGTAGAGCCACGGAAACAGCGGCGTCTTGCGCGGCTCGCCGGTCACTTCGATGGCGTCGATCTTGCCGAGGAGCGCGGCGACGAGCGCTTCCCCGCCGATCAGCCCGCCCGCCGGCTCGAAGGCTTCGGTCCAGACCGTTAGCCCCTTCTTTCGGTGGCACTGGTCGCACCAGTCGCAGATGCCCCAGTCGTCGGATTCCTCACCGCCGAACGTGAGCGGGAACACCGGGCGGTGCGAGTTCAGCAGCGCAACTTTCCCCAACACCGGGTGCGCGTTGAAGGTGTTCACGACGACCGAACAGCCGGCGGCTTCGAGCGCGGACACCTGGCCGCTGAACGCGAGCAGGTTCGGGGTGGTGGTGTAGGTGTGGCCGTCGAGCGCGAGCACGGGGAACGGGACGGCGAGCAGGTTCACCACGTCGAGGCCTTCGGCCCGCGCTTCCAGCAGGGCCGCGTGCGGCGGGAGGAAGTGGCACCGCGTATCAACGCTCATCCAGCCGTCGGCGCGCGAATCGGTCACGCGCGTTAGCGCGAACCGCAGCGCGATCTGCCCCGCGCCGAGCGCCACGGTTTCGTCGAGCGGGGCGAACTCCGGTCCTTTCGCGGCCTGTACGCGGAGCGGCACACCGGCCGGCAGCGGCACCTCGCACGCCCCGTCGATGTACCACCACTTCTCGCGCCCGACCCACAGGTGCCCGCCGACATCGGCGTTGCGCCCGGCGGGGAACTCCATCGCGCGGCCCAGCGGGGGGAAGTGCGTGCCGTCGGGCGCGCTGACCCGAACCCGCACCGGCGTGGGCCGGTTCGTCGCCGTGTCGGTGATCCGCAGGTGAACGTTCAGCATGGTGTTGGCGAACCCGGAGCGTAAGCGACGGGGTTGTGATTCCAAAGCACCCCGTCGCTTACGCTCCGGGTTCACCTCAGCCCTCGGTGCCGCCACACGCCTTGAGGATGGCGCGGAAGGCGTCGGTGGCGTAGGGGAACAGGTCCGGGCCGGTGATGCCCCCGGTGGGGCCGCCGCCGCGCAGGTGCGGCTCCATCACGGCGTAGCCCGTGTAGCCCATCGCGACCGCGCCCCGGATGCTGTGGGCCATGTGGCCGTCGCCGGTTCCGGCGATCACGCCGTACTCGTGGCCGGCCGCGTGCCCACCCTTCTTCCAGTCCTTGATGTGGAGGTGCGACGTGTACGCCTTCGTCAGCTCCCAGCCGGCGACCGGGTCGAAGTTGCCGTAGGCGTAGTTGGCGCAGTCGTAGGCCGCGCGCAGGGCCGGGTGGTTCACGGTGCCGAGCACGTCCGCGACCCGCTCCGGCGAGTCGCCGTAGATGCGGTGCTCGTTCTCGTGGAACAGCACGACGCCGCTCTTGGCCGCGAGTTCGGCCTTCGCGCGCATCCGGCGGATCACCTCGTCGCGGTGGGCGGGCCAGTTCGCGGGGTCGAAGTTCGGGTCGTTGCCGGGCGGGTAGTAGCTGAAGACGCGGACGCCCTTCGTGCCGAACACGCCGCACAGCTCGACGGCCCGCTTGAACTTGTCCAGGTGCGGTTCGAACGGGGCGTCGATGGGGTACTTGCCCACGGGCGAGCCGATGGCCGAGAGGCCGATGCCTTCGCCGTCGAGGAGCGCCTTGAACTCGCGGATCTGCTCGTCGGAGAGCGCGAGCACGTTGGTCTTGAAGATGGACCGGAACTCGATGAACCGGACGCGACTGGCCTTCAGCGCCGCGACCTGTTCGCGCGGGTCGTGCGAAATCTCATCGGCAAAGGCGGACAGAAGGAACATGGGAGTGACTCGCCTGTAATGGTGTTTCCCCTGTTGTATGGAGCCGGTCGTCGCGAGCCGCAAGCGCGCGAGCGGACGGTTAGCATTGTCGGGCGAGTCGGCACACGATGTCGAGCAGTTCGCTCGGCCGGAACGGTTTCTGGATGAACCCGGCGACGTTCGCACGGCCCTCGCGTCGGCCCAGTTCTGGTTCGCTGTATCCGCTCATCAGAACGACGGGCAGGCCCGGTTCTTCGGTCTGGAGTTGACCGGCCACTTCCCACCCGTCCAGTTGTGGCATCGTCAGGTCGAGCACCACCGCGCGGACCGCGCCACGGTGCTCGCGCAACACGCTCAGGGCTTCGGCCCCGTCGCCGGCGATGAGTACCCGGAACCCGGCCTCGTCGAGCACGCGCCGAACGTAGGTGCGCACGTTCTCCTCGTCGTCCACCACCAGTACGAGTCCGTGCCCGCGCGGGGGCGCCGCGGCTTGGGCGATCGCGGCGCGCTCCGGCACGGCCGCGACGCACGGAAAGTAGATGCGGAACGTGGTGCCCTGGCCCGGCGCGGTGGCGATCTGAAGGCTGCCGCCGTGCCCGCGAATGATCCCCAGTACGGCGGCCAACCCCAGCCCGCGGCCGGTGAACTTGGTGGTGAAGAACGGGTCGAAGATGCGGGCCAGCGTCTCCTCGGACATGCCGCACCCGCTGTCCACGACTTCCAGAAACGCGTACTCGCCCGGCGGCAGGGGGGTCTGCACGAACGGCGACCGAAGCGCGTCCGCGTCCAGGTGTCGCGTTCCGGTGCGGACGGCGATCTCGCCGGGCCGGTCCTCCAGCGCGTCGGAAGCGTTCGTGAGCAGGTTCATCACCACCTGTCGGATCTGGGTGGCGTCGGCCTCGATGGTCGCCGCGGCCAGTTCCAGGTGGATCACGGCTTTCTTGGAAACGACGGTCTGGAGCAGCTTGTTCATCTCGCGCACCAGCCCGTCGAGGCCGACCGCACGGACCACGAACTTGCCGCGCCCGGAGTACGCGAGCATTTGCTGGGTGAGCTCCGCGGCCCGCTGCGCCGCCTTTTCGATCTCGTGGAGCATCGGGCGCGCGGCGGAGCCGGCCGGTACATCCATCGCCGCGAGGCTCGAATAGCCCAACACGGAGGTGAGCAGGTTGTTGAAGTCATGGG
>SXHE01000209.1 GCA_005773755.1 Planctomycetia bacterium | reverse complement strand
GTCGAGGCGCAGTCGGAAACCGTTTGGCGGCAGGCCGACCGGTACGCCGTTCCGCGCATGGTGTTCGTCAACAAGATGGACGTGGTCGGCGCGAACTTCGCGCGGACGCTGAAGTCGATCAACGCGCGGCTCACGCCGAACGCGGAACTGCACGGCAAGCCCGTTCCGATCATCATCCCCATCGGCAGCGGCGGCGCGGCCGATAGTCGCACGCCGTTTATTGGTGTCATCGACCTGATCGAGATGAGGGCCAAGTTCTTCGACGCCGGCGACTACGGCAAGACAGTGCGCGTCGCCGACATTCCCGAAGACAGCCAGCTCGAAGCGCAAGAGTACCGCGAGCAGATGTTCGACGCCCTCACGGCGCACGACGAGAAAGACCTCATCACCAGCGCGGTACTGGACGGCAAAGACCCGGACCCGGCGAAGGTGCGGCAGCTCGTTCGCGAGCAGTGCCTCGCGCGGCAGATTTACCCGGTTCTGGCCGGCAGCGGGCGCGAGCACATCGGCATCCAGCCGCTACTCGACGCGGTGACGTACTACCTCCCCGGCCCGCTCGACCGCCCGCCGGTCGTGGGCACCGACCCGAAGGGGAAGAAGGAGCAGAAGCGCAAGCCGGACCCGAAGGAGCCGTTCTGCGGGTTGGTGTTCAAGGCGAGCTGGCACCCGAACGGCAACCGGTTCTTCGTCCGCGTGTACTCCGGTGTGATGAAGCCGAACATGCGCGCGTACAACCCCGGCAAAGACCTGAAGGAGAACGTCGCGAAGCTGTTCCACGTCCACGCGGACCCGGCCCGCGGCCTCGAAGAAGTCGAGAGCGGTCCGGCCGGCGACATCGTGTGCATCGTCGGGCTAAAGGACACTGTGACCGGAGACACGCTGTGCGAGACCGCTCACCCGATCCTGCTCGAAGCGATCACGTTCGCGGAAGCCGTCGTCAGTCAGTCCATCGAACCGGAAAGCGGCGCGGACAAGGACAAGCTCGCGCTCGCGCTCGAAGTACTCCAGCTCGAAGACCCGACGTTTAAGGTGAAGCCGAACGAGGGGCAACTCGTGATGAGTGGGATGGGCACCCTACATCTCGAAGTGAAGCGGCACCGGCTCGAACGCGACTTCAAGTTGAAGGTGAAGGCGTACGCGCCGCGCGTGAGTTACCGCGAGATGCTCAAGGTGGCGCGCACGGTCGATGTGACGCTCGACAAGCTCGGCGACAAGCCGGCGCACGCCGGGCTGAAGGTGTCGTTCACCAACTTCAAGACCGACAAGCCGGTCGCCGTGTTCAACGCGGTCAGCGCCGACAATCCGATCCCAGTGGCGTTCCTTGCCGCAGCGGAGAAGGCTCTCACCGACGCGCTGCAAACCGGCGAACTCGGCTACCCGATGATGCACGCACAGGCGCGGCTGATCGACGCCCGGTTCGACCCGCAACTGTCTACAGAAGACATGTTTGTCGCCGCCGCGATCCGCGCCTACCGCGAGGGCACACAGGGCAACGTGCTGCTGCTCGAACCGATCATGAAGGTAACGGTGACGACGCCGAACCAGTTCGTCGGACCGATTCTCGGCGACCTGACCCGGCGCGGCGGGCAGATCGACGCGCAGGAGATGAGTCCAAACGGGGACATGGTGGAGCTGATCGCGCGCGTCCCGCTGCGCGAGCTGTTCACCTACGCGAACGAGGTCCGCAGCCTGAGCCAGGGCCGCGCCGCGATGGGTATGGAGCCGCACAGCTACGACCCGGCCCCGGACGACGTGCTGCGCAAACTCATGGGCGAGTGAGGCGCGGCAACACACATCGCACGCGGCCCGCGCCGCGATTAGGATCGCTCCCACCATTACACGGAGGCCCCATGTCTCGACACCTCGCGCGCGTCGCACTGTTGCTCCTCATTATCGGCTGCGGTAAGAAGGGCGACGACGCGCCTTCGCCCCAGCCCGAACCGAAGCCCGAGCGCAAGCCCGACGTCACCATGCCCATCGAGGACTACCTGACCGAGTACCGCGGCAAAGAGAAGGAGACGCAGGAGAAGTACAAAGGCAAGCTCATGGAGTTCACCGCGACCGTGTGGAGCGTACAAGACGGCGGCGTGTTCGGGCGGCTAAACGTGATCGGCGGGCACATCGGCAAGCTACCGTTCATCCAGAGCATCCCCGTGCGCGACCCGGAGGGCGGGGCCGGCAAGGAGAAGGAGTTGCGCCTGCTCTCGCGCGGGCAGAAGGTCACGATCCGCGCGAGCGTCCCGAACTTCCCGACCGAGTACGGCCTCGAAGACCTGAAGATCATCGACAGCACCACGTCGCAGGTGCTCGTCACCACCGTGGCCGACGTGGTGAAGGCCGAAAAGGACGTGGAGGCGATCAAGAAGCTCCGCGAGCGCGAACTCATGCTCCGCGTGACGGTGAAGAGCATCCGCGAAAAGGACGTGTTCCAGTTCGGCGAGGTCGTTGACGCGGGCGCGCCACCGGGCGCGCCCGCTGTGCGCGTGCGCCGCCCACTGATGGGGATGCACTTCAAGAAGGAGTTCGAGGCGCTGAAGGTCGGCGACACCGTGTGGTTAATCGCCGGGCTACCGAGCGACCAAGAGGCGCTGGAGCTGCGCGACGCGCGCATCGTCAAGGAAGCCCCCGCGGGCATCGTGCTGCCGCCCGCGAAGTGACGCTCACGGGCGAACCGCGAGCAACAGCCAGCCGTACACCCGCGAGCCGGTCGCGGGTTCGCCGTTCGCCCCGAGCGCGCACACCTCGCGCATCCGGAACCCACACGAATCGACCAGCCGCTCCGCGATCCGCCGCGTGAAGTGGTGGAGCGTGAGCGGCGCGCCGCCGTAGGCCTGCGGCATGGTGATGTCGCCGGCGCGAGCGGGCGCGACCAGCGATTTCAGCCACTGCCCCCAGACCCGCCCGCGCCCAAGCCCGCGGTAGTAGCGGTTGTGGACATGCAGCACGAACCGGCCGCCGGGCTTCAGCGCGCGGTGTGCGTTCAACAACACCCTCGTGCGGTTCTCCGCGCCGCGCACCATGCCGAGAGTGCTGAACAGGCACGCGGCGTAGTCGAACGAGCCGTCCGGCACCGGCAGCGGTTCCGCGAGGTTGCCCTTCACGAAGGTCGCACCGGGCGCGTTCGCGCGCGCCTTCGTCAGCATCTCGTCGGACAGATCGACGCCGACACACTCGAACCCGCGCGCCGCGAAGTGCGCGCACAGCCGGCCGGTGCCGCAGCCGAGGTCGAGCAACCGCCCCGCACTCGGGAACGCGCGCTCGCAGAACGCGATATCGGCCCGCGCCAGCGCCGACGCGTGCATCATGTCGTCGTACCCCGCGACCATGTCGGCCGCGTGCAGGTAGTCCCACAGCCCGCGATCCACGCCCGCGGGAAGTTGCCAGTCGGGAATCATATTCGCGGTTGGTGTTTGGCGTTTGGTGTTTGGTGTTTGGTATTATACCGGATTGCATTGAACCACTATGTTTCGAGTTTGACAGCCCAGTGGAACCCGACGGCCCCTTTGACAGTCGCTGGATCGCCCGCCAGTCGGGTGCATCGCCGGCGGACCACACGCGTTAGGTCGCCCAGGCG
>SXHE01000208.1 GCA_005773755.1 Planctomycetia bacterium | reverse complement strand
GTCTCGCTCGCGTTCACGGCCTTCGGCAGAACCGCGAAGCTCTCTGGCAGTCGGGCCTCGTCGCAAAGCCTCCTCGACCGCGACCTACTTCCCCAACACCAAGTCTACGACCCAGCACCCACGAACGTGCGTCGCGTTCGCGTCGCGGCAGTGGTTCAGGATGTCGTCATTGTCGCAGCCCGCGTCCTGAAGTGCATCGGCCAGAATCGGCATCGCAGAAAACTCGCGCGCCTCGTACATCGTGTGCGCGAGTGACAACGCGGTGTCAGTGACCCACTCGGCCCGCCAGTGCGGAGGCCCCTTTCCGCAACATCGTGTGCCGAAGATTTCGCGGATGAGTCGGGGTGACGCACTCGTTTCTTCGGGCGTCAGCAGCGGAATTGGCTGACCGGAAGCAAAGAACGGCTCTGGCACGACGAGGCACCGCGCCGCATCATAAGGTGCGAAGAAACGGTCGCCGACGGGCGGGATGAAGAGGAACCCGAGGACGCGGGCCAGTCGAGGAAGCACACTCAGCTCAGGGGGCGTGACGTAGTACGGACGGGAGACTTCAACGGCCGCCTCGTGCGAGCCTCGCAGCGCGAGGGCTGCCTCCGCAACCTCTTCCGCCGAAGCCGTTCCTTCGGCCAGTCGCCACCCGACCGCGGCAGCGGCGTGACAGGCCGCGTTATCAACTCGGTTCAGTACGGGTTGCGCCGCGGTGAGCGTGAATACTCGGAACTCTCTGCTCGCGCGAGCGGCCTCGGCTTCAAAGTAAGCGTATCCGGGGAGAGGCTCGCTGTGCCGTCGTTGACGCCGGCGATTGCTGGCTTCGATCTCGGCCCGCGATGGAACGTGCAACCCACAAAGCGCATCGCGAAGCATCGCTTCGGGGTCCGTACACCGCAGCCATTCCCGATACCGCATCGCTCGTCCCCCTTTTCGCTGCCTTACCAGGTGCGCTTGGTGTCGGCGAGGGTTCGAGCTTCGCGGCGTCGGCGGGCTTGGTGCCTTTGGCCTTCGCCCACCAGTCGCGGTACGCTTTCGCGAACTCCTTCTGCTGCTCCGCGGCCTTGTTCACGTCGACCCCGCGCGCGCTCATCGCTGTGCCTCCGTAAGTACCACGAACATACCGCGACCGCGCACGCTCACACAAGCCGGCGACGACATTGGGACTTGCGACCCGGAAAACGAAAGAGGCCCGGCCGAAAGGCCGGGCCTCGCGTTGGTCCGCGGGGGAAACTACTTGCCCTTCGTCTTCCACGTCGCCTCGGTCAGGGTGTCCTTGTCGGTCTTGATGTCCAGCTTCGCGCCGCCCTTCTTGCCGCTGACGCGCTTCTCGAACGCGGCGTAATCGACTTCCTTGGCGTTCTCGCCCTTCGCGTCGGTCGTGGTGAACTTGGCCTTGTCGCCGACCTTGTAGGTGTTCTCCTTGTCCCCTTCCTTGACGGTCACTTCCTTCTTGTCCTTGTCGTACTTCACGACGGTCACTTCGACGGCGACCACGAGGCCGGCCATGAAGAACATGGCGCACAGGGCCATCAGCAACTTACGCATCGCAGCTACTCCGAACGGTGTGTGACCGGAAGCCCGTGCGAGCGGGCCGGCGGCCGGTGAGGGACGGCGGAGGATGATGGTAGGCAGCGCGCGCCGTCTGACAACTGACCTGTCGCGCTTTTCACAGTTCTCTCATCTGTGCCGCAACTCTCGCCGTTGCCACACGAAGGAGCACCATCCCCACGCGACATCCAACCCGCCCCGCGCCGCCGGGTTCCGCCGCGGGCGCGAAAAGTCGCGCGATTCGCGCGCTCAACAAACTCGCCTGTTGCGGCCCGCCGGTTTCGCCCCGATGATGGCGGCTCTCTCTACGGAGGTCTGCCATGACCCGCTGCCGCTTCGCTGTCCTGCTCGTGTTGCTCTCGCTCGCGCCGGCCGCTCGTGCCGACGACGCCGACCTCATCGTTCACAACGGCAAGGTGCTGACCGTGGACGCCAAGTTCGCCACGGCCGAAGCGGTCGCGGTGCGCGGGGGGAAGGTCGTTGCCGTCGGCAAGAACGCCGAGGTGCTCAAATTGAAGGGTGCGAAGACCCGCGTGATCGACGCCGGCGGCAACACCGTGATGCCCGGCCTGTACGACAGCCACACCCACCCCACCGGGGCCGCGGGCAGCGAGGTCGGCGACCCGGTCCCGCTGCTGCGGTCCATTCCCGAAGTGCTCGATCACATCAAGAAACGCGCCACGGAGTTGCCCGAAGGGAAGTGGATCGTCATCCGCTACGCCTTCCCCACGCGCCTGAAAGAAGCGCGATTCCCCACGAAGGCCGAACTCGATTCCGTTTCGCCCAAGTACCCGGTTCTGTACCACGCCGGACCCGCGGGCGTCGCCAATAGCAAGGCGCTCGAAGTGAGTGGCGTGACGAAGGACACCAAAGACCCGCCCGCGGGCCAGGTGGTGAAGGACGAGAAGACCGGTGAGCCGACCGGTATGCTCCGCAACGCCTACGGCGTGCTCAAGGGCGTGCCCGGCGGGGGGGGCGAAGCGACCGCGGCCCAGCGCCGCGCCGCGGTGCTCAAGCTGTTCGCCCTCTACAACGAGCACGGCATCACCAGCATCGCCGACCGCAGCGCCGGCCGTGGCGACCTCGACCTGTACCTTTCGTTCCAGAAGGCCAACGAGTTGACGTTGCGCATCAACGTGGCCCGCAACTTCGGCGCGGGTGGCACCCGCGAAGCGATCGGCAAGCGGCTCGACGACCTGATCGGCGACGACAAGCGCGGCGGCCCCACCGGGGCCGGCGACGAGTGGGTTCGCATCGGCCCCATCAAGATGTTCCTCGACGGCGGCATGTTAAACGGCTCCGCGTACATGCGTAAACCGTGGCCGCGCGGCGACACCTACCAGATCACGCAAGACGACTACCGCGGCCTCTTGTTCATCAAGCCCGAACAGCTCAACGTGGTCGTCGAAGAGGCCGCGAAACGCAAGTGGCAGGTGACGGCCCACTGCGCCGGCGAGGGCGGCATGGACGTGCTGCTCGACAGCTACGAGTTCGTGAACAAGATCACCCCGATCAAGGACATGCGGTTCTGCATCACGCACGCCAACTTCCCCAGCCAACTGAACCTCGAACGGTGCAAGCGGCTCGGCGTGTGCGCCGACGTGCAACCGGCGTGGCTCTATAAGGACGGCGGCACGCTGGTCAAAGTGCTGGGCGACGAGCGCATGCGCTGGTTCCAGCCGTATCAGTCGTGGCTCAAATACACCACGGTCGGCGGCGGCAGCGACCACATGCTGCGCTACGACCCGCTCGACAGCACCAACCCCTGGTCGCCCTGGCTCGGCATCTGGATCGCGCTCACGCGCAAACTCGAACGCGGCGGCGCCCACCAGCCCGACGAGCGCCTCACGCGCGAACAGTCCATCCGCCTGTACACGATCAACAACGCCTTCCTGCACAACGAGGAGAAGGAGAAAGGCTCGCTCGAAGCGGGCAAACTCGGCGACCTGATCGTCCTCGACCGCGACCTGATGACCTGCCCCGTGGACGAGGTGAAGGCCATCACGGTGCGGGCCACCGTGGTCGGCGGAAAGATCGTGTACGAGCGGAAGTGAAGCGATCCGGGTCGCGAGCTTGTGACAAGTTGCACAAGCTCCCGTTCGCCTTTTCGCAAAAATTACCGGTTTGTGCTTTGCATTCCGCGCGAGGAACGCGCAAAATCATCTTAGTGGACGTATTTTCACTTAAACAGGATGACCCCTTGCGCGGAAAGATGGGGCTGTGGTAGGGTATTAGCGTTCGCGGTCGGGCACCGCTCACCGCTCGGACAACGGTACTCTCAACGTCCGAGTTGTGATAGGCTGCCATCAGTTGACCCGGAGAAGAATCATGCGAAAACGGATCCTTGTCGCGGCATCAGGAACGGTCTGCCTTGCCAGCCTGATCGCGCTCGTGGTTTGGGCTCAGCGCGACCGAACACCCGCCACAACACAGGCACCCAACGGCGAACCACACACTCCACCAGTCATCGAACCGCCGTCCATCCATTCCGAACAGGGGCGATGGGGGACGATCCGAATCGAGGAGGTGAAGCGGAACTGGACGCTCGGCGACGCGCGGGCCGGCGGATTCGACTCCCGGGTCATGCTCGTCGATGGTATCCGCTGGGGTGAGCAGGTGCGGACCCACAACCGACATCTGCTCGACCACTTTCAGTTGCTCACCGTCACCCACCCGCTGGACAACGCGACGGTGTTGGGCGCGGTTCAGGCGTTCGACCTGAGGATGGAACCGCTCACATACTACCACCGGCGAGGGCCGGTCGGCGCGCTGTTCGCCGAACTCGCGACCCGGAACCAAGAGCGCGACTCAAACGCTCCGATCGCCAAGTTCGGACTGGAGACCGGAGCCGTGCTCTGCTACGCCCGGCCGGGCCAGTCGTTCACCGTCTACGAATCCGACCCCATCATCAAGAAACTCGCGGCCGACACGGACGAATACTTCACTCACTTCCGCGACGCCCGCAACCGCGGCGCGAAGGTCGAGATCCGACTCGGGGATCGACGACAACAGTTCAAGGCAGACGTCGCGAGCAAGTACGCTCTCGTTCTGGTGGAAGCGTACGAGGGGCGGTCCCTCTGTACCGACCTGCTGACGAAGGAGGCCATCGCGCTCTATTTCGACCGCCTGAAGGAAAACGGGCTTGTAGCGATCCACGTTTCCAGTCGCGATGTGAACCTGGAACCGATGCTCGCACGCGTTGCGGACGAACTGAACCTGACGGGCCGGATCTGGACCGATGGCGAAGCGCGGCTTGCTGGCAAGTGCTCATCCTCATGGCTGGTACTCGCGAAGTCCCAGCAGGCGCTCGGTCTGCTTGGCGAGCAGACCGGGTACGGGGCGTACCTCCGCCCGATCAAGACTCAGGACGGGGTACCCGCCTGGTCGGACACGAATACTGAGATCGTCACAGGCATGAGGAGACCCTCAGCGGTCTCGGAAGACAACCCGCCGAAAGGGGTGGTCATGGAAGTCACCAAAGAAAACGTCTACAAGATGCAGCAGGATGTGTTCTTCGACGATACCAAACGTTTGTCCGACTCTACCAAAATCATAAAAAGGTTGGAAATCGCAACCAAGGACAGTCCACTTATCGAGGTGAAGTGGAAGAGCAAAACAAAGAAAGAATAAAACCGAACTCACTGCGGTCACAGCAACCGATACGCCTTAACCGCGTTCGCCCCGAACACCTTTGCGAAGGCGTCTTTCCCCTTCCCTGCCACGAACTTGCTGGCGAGCGCGAAGACGGTGGCGTACTTCGCGTAGAGGTCGCTCACCGGCCAGTTGCTCCCGTACAGCAGCCGATCCGCGCCGAACGCTTTCCAGATCACGTCCAGAACCGGCGTGTAGAACGCGAGGTCGGTCGGCGCGGCGGCGCGCTTGCGCGTGCTATCGACCAGCGCCGACAGCTTGCAGTACACGTTGTCGTTCGCCTCGGCCCCGGTCGCCACCGCCTTCTTCCACGCGGCCGGCGGCTCTTTGCCGTCGATCAGCGGGTTGCCCATGTGGTTCACCATGATCCGCAGCTTCGGAAGCTCCGCGGACACCTCGGCGGCGCGCAGGAACGTGTCCGGCCCGCCGTTTAGGTCGAGTGTCAGCCCGTTGTCACTCAGCGCCTTGAGGCGGTCGAGTTGCTTGTCGTCCTTGAGTGCCTCGCGCACCTCGCCCTCGTTCACACGAATCCCGCGGAACAGCGGGTTTTTGGCGAACCGGACGAGGTTCTTGGCGAAGTCAAGTTCGGTGAGCAGCAACCGGCCGACGACGCCGACGATGACGGGGTTGTCCTTTGCCAGGTCGAGCAGCCACTGGTTGTCCTCGACCAGCGGGCTGGCCTCGACGACGACGGTGCCGGTGACGCCGTGCGGCTTCGCCAGTTCCGCGAACTCCTTGGGTAGCACGGGCCGGTACAGCACCTTGTCGCCCTTGCCGGGCCAGGGCACGCCGCCCTTGCGGGTCGGGTCGTAAAAGTGGGTGTGAACGTCGATCAGGCGCGGCTTGTCGTCGGTGGCGGGAATCGCACCGGCGACCGCGACCGCGGCCCCGGCGGAGAGCAGTTCGCGGCGGTTCAGCACGGGTGAGCCTCGTTCGCGTCAGCGCGCCGCGCGCGGCGGCACGATCCGGTTCACGATCTTGCGGACCAGGTTCCGCAGGCCTTTCATACGCAACCGGGCGGACAGGTCGAGGATGTGCCCGTGCTGTTTCTCGATCGCCGCGCCCTGCAGCGCGAGATGCGATTCCGCGTCCGCGCGGCCCCGAGCGTTGGCGATCAGTTGCTGTTCGAGGTCTTTACACATCTGCGCGAGCCGCTGGATGCACGCTTCCTTCTCCTGAAGCGCGGAGAGCGCGGAGCCGTCGCCCGTCACGTCGGCGGGCGCGTACGGCAGCCCTTCGAGGTTGTAGCCGAGGAGCCGCTCGCACAGCGCGGCGACGTCGGTGACGTTGCGCGCGCCGAACGCGCTCGCGTCCAGGTGCATGTACCCCTCGCCGCACCGCCGCCAGTCGTGGGCGCGGTGGGTGCGCGGGAGCGCGGCGTGGTCGGTCGTGCCGTATTCGCCCTCGAACCACGCGAGCAGGGCGTCGTCGTCGGCGAGCGCGGCGCGGAAGCTGGCCCGTACCTCGTTCCACTCGTCCGCCGTGTCGACGTCCATTTCGCGCAGGCAGTTGCGCACGAGTTGCGCGCGGTCGAGCGTCATCGCCGCGTCGCCGGGGAACAGTTCGGCCCGCGCCCACAGGAAGGCGTCGGCCACGGCGGAGGCGATGGGCGGCAGGTCGGGCACCCACGGGTGCAGGTACAACCCGGCGGCCTCGTTCAGCCGGCGGAAGTCGTTGTCGATGGGCGACCCCTTCTTGCTGAAGTGCCGCGCGACCCCGGTGCTCGCCCCGGACCGGCCGCAGATGCCCAGGGGCGCGCGGAGCGATTGGTACGAATCCACAAGCGCGGCCACCGCGAACGCGCCGTACACGTCCGGGGTGCGGGTCTTAAACGCGCGGCCGGTGCGGGCGCGGAGCGCGTCGAGCAGGTCGCGGCGGATCGCCGCGTTGTAGATCACCGGCAGGTCGGAGTAGCTCGCGTGTCCGTTGGCCGCGGCCCGGATCGTGTCGCGCGTGTTCATCGCGTGGAGGGCGTGCCCGCGGCGCGTCTGCGTGAGGGGCAACAGGAGCGCGTTCGGGCGGAAGTGCGGGTTGCTCAGGTCGGGCCAGTTGTACACCGCGCAGTCCCAGCGCAGCAGCGGGGTGCCGGTCTCGCGCAGCACCTTGTCGATCACGGGGACGGCGTGTGCCAGCAGGCCGTCGTCGTCGCCCTGAATGATGACGAACTCGCCGCGCGCCTGCGCGACCGCGAACTCCAGGCTGTCGGTCATGGCGAGCAGCGCGGGCGTGCGCGCGTACCGGACCCGCGCGTCGCCGCACCCTTCGACGATCTCGCGCGTGCGCGGCTCGCTGAAGTTGTCGCTGACGACGATTTCGAGGTCGCCCTCTTGCGCGGTGCAGGTCGCGAGGGTGTGCTCGAGCGTGTGCGGGCGCTCGCGCGTCGGGATCACGATGCTGAACCGCGGGGCGATCATGGGTGCGTCCTCTGGTCACGTCGAGGGGATAGTGCTCAGGCCGCGCGCTTGGCCGGGTGGCCGCGCGGGAGCCGCCGTTGGATCGCCGCTTCCTTCACTTCCAGTTCGTTCAGCAGTGAACCCAGTTGCCCGCGCATCTGGCGCGGGTCCGCGCCGACCGCGGGTTCGGCCAGCAGCGGCGCGCACGGGTCGTTCGGGTCCGGGTCGGGGAACCGGCCCAGCTTCGCGGCCTCCAGGTGCCGGATCACTTCCAACTTGGCACGCAGTTCGCGCTGGGCGTCGGCGATGTCCGCGCGCAGCGTCGCGGGGTCGTTCAGCCGCGCCGCGGGGACGAACATGGTACACAGGTCGGCCGGGTCGGTGGGCAGTACCATCGTGGGCGGCGGGGCAGGGAGGGGCACGCGGAACAGCGGGCGCACCAGCCGCAGCGCGCGCTTCGTGAGGTTCGCCAGCCGCGTGCGGAACGGCCGCAGCTCGCGCTCGAAGTGCGCGAACTCGTTGACCGCGACGTAACTGAGCAGGTACGCGAGCCGAAGCTTCTGGAACAGGCCCAGACTCCGCGCGCCGAGCGTGGCGCGGAGCGCGTCGCGGAGGAACGGTTTGTACTCGTACACCGCGGTCGTGCGCGGGCGTGCCGGCTTAAAGATCGGTGCGTCGGACTCGATGCCAACGTTGAAGCACACCTCCGGCGCGGTCTTGAACCCGACGGTGAGGATCTGCCGGATGATGAAGAAGTAGTCGTAGTAGTCGTACATCCGCTCCTGAAGGAAGCGGCGCAGCTCGGCGGTCCGGTGGATGCCGTAGAACAGGCTCGGCTGGGCGTTGTTGAGGAACGCGACCGCGTTCGCGAACGCGCCGCGCTCGGGCGACAGGTCGAGCGGGGGCTTCCACCGCAGCAGCCCGCGCGAGCGGATCGCGTTCCGCATCCCGGTCATCACGGAACCGGCGTCGCCGATCTTCGCCATGCACACCGAGACGAAATCCGGCGTCCACTCGTCGTCGTCCGCGGCCCAGAAGTAGTACTCGCCCTTCGCCTGTTCCAGCAGGTACTTGAAGTTGGCTTCGAGGCCGATGTTCGTGTCCTGGCGGTGGTACTTCACGCGCGGGTCGGCCTGCTGGTGGGCCAGCGCGACGGCGCGCGTTTCCGGTGTCGTGGAGCAGTTGTCCGAGATGAGGATTTCGAGGTTCGGGTACGTCTGGCCGCGGATGCACTCGAGCGTGCGGCGCAGGCCGTCGGGCCGGTTGTACGTCGGGATGCCGACCGTGACGAGCGGCAGACGGGGGGCGTGCGGAGAGTCGGGGGGTGCGTCCATGCGGCGGTTCCGGGGCGGCGTGCGCGCCGTCCGGGCGCGCGAGCAGAATGTGTACTCCGATTCTGAGAAAGGCGTCAAGTCGAACTGCGCCTCACATCTTCGCGATAATGGCGTCTGTGAACGCGGTCGTGGTCGCCGTGCCGCCGATGTCCTTCGTGCGGACCTTCCCTTCCATCAGCACGGCGCACACGGCGTCGCGAACGCGGTCGGCCGCAACCGTTTCGCCGATGTCCTTCAGCAACTCGATGGCCGGCAGGATCAGCGGCAGCGGATTCGCGGTGTCCGGCGCGACCAGTTCGTGGCTCGCGCCGTACACGGCCTCGTACACGGTCGTGTCCGCGCCGCGGTTGATCGCGGCCGTCGTGCTCACGCCCCCTACCAGCCCCGCGCCCAGGTCCGAGAGCAGGTCGCCGTACAGGTTCCCCGCCGCGACCACGTCGAACTGCCCCGGCCGACTCACCATCTGGTTGCAGGTGTTGTCGACGATCAGGTCTTTGGCGACGATGTCGGGGTAGTCCTTCGCCACCCGGCGGAAGCAGTCGAGGAACAGCCCGTCGGCCATCTTCAGGATGTTGGCCTTGTGGATGCAGTGGACCGTCTTGCGGCCGTGCTTGCGGGCCAGCTCGAACGTGAGCTTGAAGAACCGCACGCACGCGACCTCGGTGACGATCTTGAAGCTCTGCACCACGCCGGGCACGATCTCGTGCTCGCTCGCGGTGTACAGGTCTTCGGTGATCTCGCGCACGAGGAGGAAATCGACGCCGGTGAACCGGCTCGGGATGCCCGGCAGGTTGTGGACCGGGCGCACGGACGCGAACAGCCCCAGCTTCTTCCGAAACGCGACGTTGTAGTTCGTGGGCACGACCGGCCCGTGCGCGGTGGGCATCCCCGCGCCCTTCGGCTGAAGGAGCTTCGTCTTGAGCGCGATCCCGCACGCGCGCACCGCGTCGACCGTGCTTTTGGGCAGTGCCTCCTGGCCGTGTTCGAGTGCGGCCCGGCCTGCGACATGGACCTCGAACTCCACTCCGACCTTCGCGGCCTCGAACAGTCGGCGCACCGATTGCTCCTGATCCAGCCCCAACCCGCCGCCCTGAACGAACACGACGTTGCGCATTGCTGTCTCCTTCTTCCAGTCATCGTAGAGAACAACGGCCCGGTGGTGATCGCGTCGCGCGAATACTCTAAACTGAGGCCTGCGACCGAGCAGGTGGTCCGAAGTTGTTGCCGCGCCGCTTTGAGGAACGCATGTCTACACCGACCCTGCCGCGCTCGTCCGGCGTTCTGCTGCACCCGACCAGCCTGCCGGGGCCGTTCGGCATCGGCGACCTCGGCCCCACCGCGTACCGGTGGGTCGAGACCCTCGCCGCGATGAAGCAGTCGTGGTGGCAGGTGCTCCCACTGGGGCCGACCGGGGCCGGCGACTCGCCCTACCAGTCGTTCTCCGCGTTCGCGGGTAACATCAACTTGCTCAGCCCGGAAGTGCTTCTTCAGGAAGGCCTCGTGAGCGCCGACCTATGGGCCGGCGAACAGTTCCCGGCGGACCACGTCGATTACGCGCGGGTGACACCGTTCAAGTCGAAGCTGCTGCGGGCCGCGTGGGGCACGTTCCGCGGCGGCGGCGCATCGGCTCTCGCCCACGACTTCGAGACCTACCGCGCGGTCGAGGCCGGGTGGCTGAACGACTACGCGCTGTTCGTCGCCATCCGTGAGGCGCTCGGCGGCACCGGCCTGACCTCGTGGCCGCCGGACCTGCTGCGCCGAAACCCGGTCGCGCTCGCGGAGCTGGAAAAGAAGCTCGCGGACGAAGTGCCGATGCACAAGTTCGGGCAGTTCCTCTTCGACCGGCAGTGGGGCACGCTCAAGGCGTTCGCCGCCGCGCGCGGCATCAAGGTGATCGGCGACGCGCCCATCTTCGTCGCGCTCGACTCGTCCGACGTGTGGGCCAACCCGGACCAGTTCCTGCTCGACCCGGACCGGATGCCGACCGTCGTGGCCGGCGTGCCGCCGGACTACTTCGCCGAGGACGGCCAGCACTGGGGCAACCCGATCTACGACTGGGCGCGGATGGAGCAGACCGGGTTCGCGTGGTGGTGCGCCCGCGTGCTGCGGCAGTTGAAGCAGGTCGATCTGATCCGGCTCGACCACTTTCGCGGGTTCTGTCAGGCGTGGCACATCCCGGCCACCGAGAAAACGGCGCGGGTCGGACTCTGGATCGACGGCCCCGGCATCAAACTGTTCGAGCGCCTGCGAACGGCGCTCGGCGGGCTGCCGCTGATCGCCGAAGACCTGGGCGTCATCACGCCGGACGTGGAGAGCCTGCGCGACACGCTCGCGCTGCCCGGTATGCGGGTGATCCAGTTCGCGCTGGCCGGGCCTGCCAGCCTGCACTGGCCGCACAACTACACCACGAACAGCGCGTGCTACACGGGCACGCACGACAACGACACCGTGAACGGCTGGTACGCGACCCTCAACGATCAGGACCGCAACTACCTGGCACTCACGCTGGGGAAGGTGGTCGGCGACCCGGCTTGGGACATGATCCGCGCGGCGTGGGCCTCGGTCGCGACGGTGGCGATTGCGCCGCTTCAAGACCTGTTGAGCATGGGGAGCGAGGCCCGGATGAACCGGCCCGGCATCGCGACCGGGAACTGGCGCTGGCGGTTCCGCGCCGACCAGTTCCGCCCCGACGCGATCCCGCGGTTGGAGGAGCTGACCCGGCTCTACAACCGCGTTCAGCCCGTAGCGAAGGCGTAGCCCTTACTCGTGCTCGTCCTTCCACTCCTCGTACCACGCCATCTGGATGGCTTCGAGGAGCTTCTCGTTGGACTCGTTCGGCTTGCCGGTGAAGCCGTCCAGGTTCAGGACGTGCTTGTGCAAGTCGGTGAACCGCACCGTGAGCGGGTTCAGCGGGCCGAACTGATCGAACAGCGCCTCGCCGATCTCTCGCGCGTCGTGCCATGTCATTGCTACTTCCTCACCCGGTCAGAACCGGCGCAAGCCCTCTTCGATCTCCTTCGCGAGTTCGGCCGGCTTGCGCTCCTTCGCATCGTACCAAATGTAGCCCGGCACGTTGCCCTTCGCGTCCGGTTTCAGTTCCGGGGTGAAACCGCCAGCGACAACGTACGAGGCCAGCAACTCGCCGTCCGTGCGGCGGTCGGTGGCAAGTTCGCGGCAGATAGCAGCGACGGTTCGCATACCACCATCATGTCGCGAACCGCCCCCGCGCGTGCAACAAAATCACGTGACAGCAATCGCGCGAGCCGGAGCGCGACGGCGAACCGGCCGCGTCACACTCGCGCGGCCGAGCGCGTCGTGATACAACTTCCGCATTCGCGGTAAGCACTCTTCGACGCTGTAGTGGTCGCGCATAAGCTCGCGAGCGGCTTCGCCCAGCGGCCGTGCCGCACCCGGATCGTCAAGCACTTCGTTCGCGCGCTCGCACCAGCGGTCAACATCGTGGAACGGGGCCAGCAGCCCGGTGTCGCCGTCGCGGACCACCTCGCGCACCGGCGGCGTGTCGGACGCCAGCACCGGCGCGCCGCACGCCATCGCGTTCAGCAGCGACCACGACAGCACGAACGGCGTCGTGAAGTACATGTGCAGGTCGGACGCGGCGAGCAACCGTGACAGTTCGCGCGGCGGCATTCGACCGAGGAAGCGGATGCGCGACAGGTCGTAGTTGTCTTGCGTCAGCACCCATTCCTTGAAGGTCTTGCTGCCGGTGAAGCGGGCGTCGCCGCCGTAGCACACGCGGTCCTCGCCGACCACCGCGAACATCACGTCTTGCCGCTGGTCGCACAGCCGCTTCGCCACCTTCATGAACACGTCGAACCCGCGCATGGCCTCGAACCCGCGGGCGACGTAGGTGACGAGCTTTGTGCCTGCGGGAACAATCAACCCACCAACGGCACGCGCGCCGCGACGGTCCTCGTTCGTCGGCTTCCAGAACCCCGTATCGATGCCGTCGTGGATCACTTCGACCTTCGGGCGGAACGCCTCAGGCAGGCGGCTGTGCTGCCAGTGCGTCGGACTGTAGCCCGCAGCGCACGCTTCCAGGTCGAGCAGGATCATGGCGTTGCGGGTGCGGGCACGGAGCCGGCCGACTTCGCTCACCGGGAACTCTGGGCGGAAGTCCAGATCGCTTCCCTTTGTGTGATAAAAGTACTCGAAGTAGTTGAGGATGGGCGTGTTGGGGTAGAGGTCGCGCAGGTACAGCGTGGACCCGAACCCGCTGTGCCCGACGACGAGGTCGGGCTTGATGTCCGGCCTGGCCCTGAGCGCCGTGTAGACGGCGAGTGAGTGGTGGACGGCGTTCTCGAACGACCGCGTGCAGGCGTGGTTGTGCTTGGTGGCCCCGCCGCGCAGGTGGTATTGGACGCGCTCGACCGGCCCCGGCGCGGCCGACTTGCGCGAGACGAACGTGCACTTGTAGCCGGGCGTGGCCGCGAGCGCCGCCGCGACGTGACCGAACTGCGCCGGGTAGTTCTGGTGAACGTACAGGACGTGCATCGGGTCGCCGCGCGACGCGATCGCGGCGGGCGGCGCGTCGGGCACGCTCGGCTTTGGCGCGGGGCCGATCTTCGACAGGAACGCGGTGCCGGCGTGCTCGACTTCGAGGAACGCCGCGTTCGTTGTGGCCGGCTTGTACACGCGGAAGGTGCGCATCGGGCCGAGGGTGGCGGCGCTCTCTAGCGGGCCGATGAACGCGGCGCTGCGGTCGAGGAAGTGCGGGGCCGCGGCCCACGCGGTCATCTGGGCGTGCGACAGGAACGCGCCGCCGCTGTGCGGGTTGGTGGGGCGCTCGAACGCGACTCGTTCGCCCATCACCTCGGCTTCGAGCGTCGGCACGTCGGCGACGTTCTGAAACGCGGCGGTCGCTTCCGGGCGGATCGGCCCATCGACGTAGGCCTTGTGGACGCGCTGATTGCGGCCCGCCTCGTAGCGGTTCGGCATGAGGAGCTCGCCGTCGCCGAACTGCTTCGCGAACCAGCGCAGTTTGACGAAGAACTGCGGGTCGTGCAGGATCAGGTCGTCTTCGAGGTAGCCGTAGAAGTCGTAGTTGGCGGCGAGGCGGTCGCGCAGCACGGCGTGGCACTCGTAGCCGAGCAGTCGCGGGTCTTCGGTTGTGGGGCGATGGGTGTAGTAGCGCGAATCGAGGTTGAGTTGGTCGAGCAGGTGATGATCGCCAGAGGTGCAGACGATCACATCGGCAGTGGCGGCGGGCGTGTTGGCGGGCGCGGTGGTGCGCTTGGCGATGTCGATGACGCACTGGCGCGGGCCGTACAGTTGCTGGATCGCGGTGAGGCAGTTGGAGACCGCACGAACGCGCGGGGCCGGATCGCGCCGCAACGAGCCGTGCCGACCCCGCCCGGCCGCATCGGGGTTGAAGTAGTGCGGCACGGCGAACAGCAGGCGCATGGGCACCTTCAGAAGTGGGGACTATTTAGCTTTGGGGTGAATCGTGAACGGCTCGTCGCCTGCTTTGGGACGATTAGCACATTCGAGCTTAGTAAAGACTTTGCCTGTGATTGATTTGACTGCTTTCAAGAACCCGGGAAACGCCTCGTGCTGCTTGTTGTAACCGTATACGAAATCTTCCAAGTGAGCTACCGACACTCCATCTGGGCCG
>SXHE01000207.1 GCA_005773755.1 Planctomycetia bacterium | reverse complement strand
GGCGCGGGCGCGGTCGCGCTCCGGGTCGGGCTGCTGCCGCCGGGGATCACCGCGCGGGTCGTCGACGGGTCCGAAGGGTCGGGGTTCGCCCGCGTGGCCGTGACCGCGGACCCGAAGCTGGCGGCCCGCGAATCGACCGTCGCGCTCACGGCCACTCGCGGCGACCGCGAGCACCCGCTATCCTTGAGGGTCGTGGTCGAACCTTCCCCCTGAGGACGCGCGATGTGCTCCCGCCGCGCCGTCGGTCTGGTCGAGGTGCTCGTCGTCATCGCCATTCTGGGCGTGCTGGTCGCGCTGTTGGTGCCGGCCGTTCAGGACGCGCGCCGCGCCGCCGGCCGTACCGCCTGCCAGAACAACCTGAAGCAGATCGCGCTCGCGCTCCACGCCCACCACGACGGACACGGCCACTTGCCCGGCCCGATCACGCCCTACGGGTTGCCGCACTTGCACCCCGCGCCCGGCACCGGGCAGGACGTGTGTTGGCCCGCGCGCCTGCTCCCGTACATCGAACAGAGCGCGCTCTGGGACGCGACCGAGCGGGCGCGGCGCGCGAGCGGGAACCCGCTCGCCGACCCGCCCCACGTCGGCCTGTCGAGCCCGGTGAAGCTGTACGCCTGCCCCGCCGACGGCCGCACCACGACCGCCGTCTCGAGCGCCGGGCGCACGGTCGCGCTCACCTCGTACTTCGGCGTCAGCGGCAGTGGCGACGGCGTGTACTTGTATCAACCGCCGACGCGACAGTACGACTCGAGCGGCATGTTCTTGACAACCAACACGCAGTTGATTCACGCGACCGACGGAACGAGCAGCACGCTGTTGCTGGGCGAGCGCCCGCCCGATCCCGGCTTCGAGAGCGGCTGGTGGTACACTGCCAACGGCAACACGCACTTCCCGATGCAGCCGATCATGGCGCTAACCACGGCGGCCCCGATTTCGGCTAACTGCGCGCCGAACGGGTACGAGGAGAACCGCAATTACGGGACATCGGCCGCGGTGTTCGTGTACGGCCCCGGTCGCGCCGACAACCGGTGCGACGCCTTCCACTACTGGAGCGCCCACACTGGCGGGGCGAACTGGGCGTTCGCCGACGGGAGCGTTCGGTTCCTCGCATACTCGGCCCGCCCGCTGATGAAGTCGCTCTCCACACGCGCGGGCGGTGAGGCCGTCGAGGTGCCGTGAGCGCCGCGCCCGGATCAGATTGACACGGGGACTTTGTGCCCTCGCCCTCACATCACGAGGCGCGGCTTGGCGGCGCGTTTGGCCTTGCACGCGGCGCACATGCCGCGGAGCACCAGCGTGTGGCCCTCGACGCGGAACTGGTGCTGCCCGGCGATCGTGTCGAGCAGTTTTTCCAGTTCGTCGCTCTGGAACTCGGTCATCGAGCCGCACTGCTCGCACACCAGGTGGTCGTGCGCGGGGTAGCCGTAGTCGTGGTCGAACACGGTGCGGTCGCCCAGTTCGATCCGCCGGAGCAGACCCGCGTCCACCAGCTTCGAGAGGGTGCGGTACACGGTCGCCCGGCTCACCGGCTTCTTCGCGCCCTTGAGCTGTTCGATCAACTCCTCCGCGTCGAAGTGCGAGTGCTTGGCAAAAACGTGGGCCAGCAGCTCGCGCTGCTGATCGGTGAACCGCTGCGGTGTGGGCCGGCTCGCGAGGTACTCGCGGAACTTGTCCTCCCGGCTCTGCGAGACCTTCAGATCGGGCAGCGACATGCGAACCTCCTCTCCGGCGGCGACACAGCGGTTGATGATAGCCGCCCGAACGTGAGCAAAGACCGCCTTAGGTGGCGGCCTAGCGGAGCGGAACGATTGTGCGGCTCAGCCGCGGGCTTCGATCCGCCGGAGCAGCGCTTCCTCCGCGAGGAGCCACTTCTCCTCCGTATCGTAGGTGCCGGCGGCGATCTGCTGGCGGACACGGGCGACCAGTTCGTGCCGGATGCCGTCCGGCCCCGGAACCTCGGCCCCGACCGCCACAGGTTCGGCGCTCGGTTCGGCCAGGGTGGAACAGCGCGCCATGTGGTTGAACGGCGCGACCGGTTCCGACTTGACGACAGTGACCCGCCAGCGGTGCCAGCCTCGCGGTGAAGTCTCACGCATTGGGATCTCGTCTCCCTGTGGCCGCAAAGCGGCCACAGACGGTCAGTGCGCTTCGCGCCGGTGGGGCACCGGTTCTGAATCGCACGGCGGTTTCACCCTCTCCAAGACCGGTGCCCGACTGAGCGCCGAAGCGCGGGTCGCTTGCACCGGTCCTCACCGTTCGTCGGGCCGTCGCGTCCTGACCGCCCGGTAAACGGTGTTCTGTCGCGCGGGCGGAATCCGCCGCCCCCGACACGGTTCACCCGTTCAGTGAACCGCGTCCCATTCTACGCATGAGTATCGTCGCGCGTGCGCCGGTCCTCGCGTGAAATGTGGCGCTCGCGGCGCACATCTTGGAACCAAGTGTCCCGGCGCGCCCGTTACTCGGATGATGCGCGGCGGACGGTTCACGCGGTCGCCCCAACCCGCGCACCCAACATCTCTTGGCGGAATCCGCTCAAGGTTTCGCGGCCCGTCCGACAATTACCCACTACGGCGCGCGCGGTTCGCGGCCATGTGCGCCGCTCGCGTCGGGGCCGGGTGACGGAAGCCGCTCAGGGTGGCCCGCACCACGGACGTTGCGGAAGCGACGTCGAGCAAGTGTCCCGGCGACACGAATACCGGCTTCGCGCCCGTCGCCGACCGTACCACGGCACCGACCTCCACACCGCCGATCGTCAGCGGGGCCGCGTCTCCGCCGACCGGCCCCGGCTCGGCGTACTCGCCGGCCAGCCAGCTCTTCGCGCACCCCACACACGGCAGATTCAACCACAGCCCCAGGTGGCACGCCAGCCCGAACCGCCGCGGGTGTGCGATGCCCTGACCGTCAAGCATTACCATGTTTGGCGGTTGGCGCAGTTCCGTAAACGCCGCAAGCAGTGCGGGTATTTCGCGGAACGACAGCAGACCCGGAATATACGGGAAGGTCACTTCGCGCGTTACGACGCGCTCCTCGACAACCGTGAGGTCGCTGGTGCGCAGCACGACCACGGCCGCAAACAGCCGCGGTTCGGTCAGGTGGTACGCGATGTCGCACCCGGCCACGAACTGGTGTGACGCCAACGTGGGCGACGTGTCCACGCGCCCGGCTAGCGCGGTCTGGATCGCGACCGCTTCGTCCTCGGTGGTCGGCCAGTCGTGAAGGTGGGGAACGTTCATCGGGTTCGGCGCTCGCGCAAGTGAGGTCGAGTGTACCGATTGTGCGGACGCGGACGCGGGACGCGCGGTTCGCTGTACGATCCAGACGGCTGATGAAATTCGTCTCATCTGCCGATCCGCGAACCCGGCAAATGTCCACGGGGTTCTATAACTACCGTTTCAGAATCAAGCTCGCTGCGCTTCCGTACGGACACCTTTGATGCCCCTGACCGCGCCGACCCTGAAGCCGTTTGCTGCCGCCCCGCAACACGGACCAGCCGTGGAACCGGCACTCCTGCACGAGTTCTTTACACGCGCCGCCCGCAAGTGGCCGGAGCACGTCGCCATCGACGCGCCGCCGTGCGCCGCGAGCGAGCACCGCCGCACCATCACATACGCCGAACTCGACCGCCTCACGGACGCGCTCGCCGGGCATCTGCGCGCGCTCGTGACGCGCGAGTGCATCATCGCGATCATGCTGCCGCGGAACGCCGAGCACGTCTACGTCGCGCAACTCGCGGTGCTGAAAGCCGGGGCCAGCTACGTCTGCATCGACCCGACGTTCCCCGACGCGCAAGTCGGGATGATCCTCGGCGACGCGAAGCCGGTCGCCGTGCTGACCGACGCCGCGGGGGTGGATCGCACGCGCCGCATCGACCCGGCGCGCGGCGCGCTCGATGTGGCGACGTGGGACGATCAACCGCACCGCCACGTTCCGCTCGCCCCCGCCCCGTGGCTCACGCCGAGCAGCCTCGCGTACCTGATCTACACCTCCGGCACAACCGGCAAGCCGAAGGGCGTGATGATCGAACACGGGGCCATCGCGAACATGGTTCGCGGCGACCTCGTCACGTTCCCCGCGAAACCCGACGACCGCGTCGCGCAGAACTCGTCGGTCGCCTACGACTCGTCGGTCGCGGAAATCTGGATGGCGCTCGCGGCCGGGGCCACGCTCGTCGTGATGGACGACGACGCGACCCACCTCGGCCCGGACCTCGTACCGTGGCTGCAAACGGAAGGCGTCACCGTCTTTTGCCCGCCACCGACGTTGCTCCGCGCCACCGGTTGCGCGAACCCCGCGCGAGAACTGCCGGACCTAAAGCGCATTCACGTCGGCGGCGAGCCACTGCCGCAGGACGTGGCCGACAGGTGGGCACCGGGACGCTGCCTCGTCAACGACTACGGCCCGACCGAGTGCAGCGTGGTCGCGACGCGCGCCGTCGTGCGCGCCGGCGAGCCGGTCACAATCGGCACGCCCATTCCGGGGTTCCGCGCGTTCGTGCTGAACGAGCACCTCGAAGAAGTGGCCGACGGCGTATCGGGCGAGTTGTGCCTCGGCGGGCCGGGCGTCGCGCGCGGCTACCTGAACGACGCGGACATGACCGCGCGCAAGTTCCCGGTTCACCCGCGGCTCGGCCGCCTGTACCGCACCGGCGACCTCGTTCACCGCGACCCGCACGGCAACCTCGTGTGCCACGGCCGCATCGACGCCCAGGTGAAGGTCCGCGGCTACCGCATCGAACTGGAAGCGGTCGAATCGCGATTGGCTGCGTGCCCCGGAGTGCGGGCCGCGGCGTGTCGCGTGCAGGGCGAAGGGCCGCAGCAGCAGATCGTCGCGTTCCTGGTGCCAACGGACCCGGCCGCGCCGCCGCACTTCGACGCCCTCAAGGGCGCGCTCCGCGACCAACTGCCCGAATACATGGTGCCCGCGCACTTCGGGCTGATCGACGCGCTGCCGGTCGCGGTCAGCGGCAAACTGGACCGGCGCAAACTGCCAGCACTGGAGGTCCACGCCCCGGAGCCGCACGGCCGCATCATCGACCCGCGCGACGAGATCGAAGAGCGGATCACCGCTGCCGTGCGCGCCCTGTTCGGGCTGAAAGAGCGCGTGTCCGTCGATCACGACTTCTTCCACGACCTCGGCGGCGACTCGCTCCGCGCCGCGATGCTGATTTCCAAACTCCGCGACGATCCGACAACCTCGAGCCTCGCCGTGCGCGACGTGTACCAGGCGCGCACGGTCGAAGGGCTGGCCCGGCGGGCGCGCGCGGCGCAGGCCCGCGGC
>SXHE01000206.1 GCA_005773755.1 Planctomycetia bacterium | reverse complement strand
GTCGCCGCGGGCCGCGTCGAGGCCGGCTTGGGTGGCGGCGCTCTGGCCGAAATTGCGGCGCAGGCGCACCACCTTCACGCGGGCGTCGTCCGCGGCGACCGCTTCCAGTTCGAAGAACGTGCCGTCGGTGCTGCCGTCGTCGACCAGGACCAGTTCCCACGGCCCGCAGTCGGAGCCGTCGAGCGCGGCGCGCACCTGTTCGAACAGCGGGCGCACGTTCTCGCGCTCGTCCTTCTCCGGCACGACTACAGAGAGAAGAGGCATGTGTGGGTTCCTACGAGACCGTCAGTGACGCGTGGAGCGGTTCGGAGCCGTACTGGGCGAAGTCGGAATTGAGGATCTCGACCGGTTGCGCGTCGAGCAGATCGGCGTGGAACGCGTACCCGCCGGGCAGCAGCGGCGGGAGGCCGCACGCGATGTCGATGTGCTCGCCGGGGCGAACCGTGCGCGCGACCATGCCGGCGTACTCGCGGAGCGCGGGCTTGCCGTCGGATGGCGTGACGGTGTACCGCAGGCGGATGCCGCCCGTGCGACCGGGGCCGAAGTGCCACGGCTCGATGGACGTGTTCGTCGCGCGCACCACGACCACGAACCCGCGGTGCGCGGCGAACGCCGTCGGCCCGATCACTTCCAGCCGCGCGCGGTTCGCACCGGGGCAGTAGTCGTTCAGCACCCAGCGGCGCAGCCGCTCCGGGGCGTGGTCCTCGCCGCGGGCCTTGAGCCACTCCGCGTAGTAGTCGAAGAACGCGTCGAGCACGGCGGTGCGGCCGACCGCGTAGTGCCCGCGGTGCGGCCACATCTGCCGCCGCGCGACCGCGAGGCTGTCGTCGGTCTGGAGCAACTTCACAATGGTAGACGCCAGGCCGGTGCGGTCGGCCCCGCGCTGGCAGTGGATCACGATGGGATACGCGGTGTGGTCGAACACCTCGACGAGCCGCTGGAGTTCGGACGGGGCCGGGAACCGCTTCGCGGAGAGCGTGATGTCTTCCTGGCTCACGTTCGCGTCGTGCGTGCAGCGGCACTCGCCCAGGTACCAATCCATGTCCTTGCACACGCCGCGCAGGTTTACGACCGTGCGGATGCCCTTCTCGGCAATGAACTCGTTCAACCGCTCCGGCTTCAGTTGCGCGGTGCGGTACACGCGGCCCGGTATGACGGTGTGGATGTTGGTGAACGCGGACACGCGCAGGAACTCGGCCGCGACGCCGGCAAACGCGGCCCCGCCCGCGAGCTTCAGCAGCGCGCGGCGTGAGAACCGCCGGCGCGCCGGGGGCGCGGCCGGCTGCGGGTCCGGGGCGGGGGGCGGCGCGGGTGGGGTCGGTTCGGGTGCGTCCATGCGGCGCGGAGAATGCCACAAGACGCGCGGAAGGGGAAGGGCAAATTCGAAGGACAGAAGGCGGGGCGTCAGCGTTCGATCCGCAGGGGCGATGAGGCCGCGTTGCCTTCACACGTTCTTCACGAGCCAGTGGCCTCGTTCGGTGCAAGGCACGCGGGTATACTGGCCCTTTTGGTACGGACTCCCATTTCGGAGCGCGTGTCGTGCAACCGCCCGCAACCCCCACAAACCTTGACGATCCGGCCCTGTACTTCAACCGCGACCTGAGCTGGCTGGAGTTCAACCGGCGCGTTCTCGAAGAGGCGCAAGACGCGACCGTTCCCATGCTGGAGCGGCTCAAGTTCCTCGCCATTTTCAGCTCGAACCTGGACGAGTTCTACATGGTCCGGGTCGGGAACATCCAGCAGAAGGTGCAGGCGAACATCCCGATCGGCTCCGGGGCCGACCAGATGCCGCCCCGCGCGCAGCTCGATCGGGTGCGCCAGACGACGCGCGAACTGGTCGCGGAGCAGTACCGCGTGCTGCGCGAGGAGGTGCTGCCGGCACTCACGGCCCGCGGGATCGTGGTGCGCGCCGCCGACCAGCTCACCGACGCCGAGCGCGCCCACGTCCGCAACGTGTTCACGCGCGAAATCTTCCCCGTCCTGACGCCGCTCTCGACCGACCCGGCGCACCCGTTCCCGCACCTGCAAAACAAGACGCTCAACCTCGCGGTCACGCTCCGCAAGCCGAACGGCGCGGACTCGCTGTACGCGGTCGTGCAGGTGCCCGGTGTGCTGCCGCGGTTCCTGCCTTTGCCCGCCCCGGTCGTGAAGGCCGCGAGCGCCGAGCCCAAAGTGCCGGTCGCGCCCGCGACCGGCGAAGCGGTCGCGTCCGCCCTGCCCGCCGCCCTCCCGCCGCTGCCCACTGTTCAACACGCCTTCCTGCCGCTCGAAGACGCGATTCGGATGCACATGGGCGAGTTGTTCCCCGGCCTGGAGGTCGGGCCGGCGGTCGCGTTCCGTGTCACCCGCGACAGCGAGTACGAACTGGACGACGAGGTGGACGACCTGCTCGAAGAAATCGAGGCCCACGTCCGGGCGCGGCGGCGCGGGCACCCGGTGCGACTGGAGATCGAGATCGGCGCGCCGGCCGACATGGTGCTGTTCCTCACCGACGGGCTGAACCTGAACGCGGCCGACGTGTGCCCCACGCCCAACCCGCTCGACCTGACCGGGCTGTTCCCGATCCTCGCCGTACCCGGCTTCGCGGACCTGCGCGACCCGTCGTTCACCCCGGCCCCGGTTCACGCCTTCGCCCAGGCCACGAACCCGTGGTCCGTCATTCGCGGCCGCGACGTGCTCGTGTTCCACCCGTTCGAGTCGTTCGCGCCGGTCGTGGACTTCATCGAGGCCGCCGCGTCCGACGACCGCGTCCTCGCCATCAAGCCGACGCTGTACCGCACCAGCAGCGATTCGCCCATCGTCCGCGCGCTCCAGCGCGCCGCCGACCGCGGCAAGCAGGTCACAGCGGTGGTCGAACTCAAGGCCCGCATGGACGAGGAGCGAAACATCCTCTGGGCGCGCGAGCTGGAAAAGGCCGGGGTCCACGTCGTGTTCGGGTTCGTCGGCCTCAAGACGCACTGCAAGGTCGCGCTCGTGGTGCGGCGCGACGAGGACCACACGATCCGCCGGTACGTTCACCTGGGCACCGGCAACTACAACCCGCAGACGGCCCGCGTGTACACCGACATGGGCCTGTTCACCTGCAACCCGGACTTCGCCGAAGACGTGACCCTGCTGTTCAACCACTTGACCGCGAGCACCACGCTGCCGCCGATGCGCAAGCTGCTGGTCGCCCCGCTCCGGCTCCAGATTCAGATGATCGAGAAGATCGACCGCGAGACCGCGAACCAGAAGGCCGGCAAGCCCGCGCGGGTGCTGGTGAAGGTGAACGGCATCCTGGAACCGGCCGTGGTGAAGGCGCTGTACCGCGCGAGTCAGGCGGGCGTGAAGATCGACATCGCGTGCCGCGGCATCTGCTCGCTGCGCCCCGGCGTGCCGGGCGTGAGCGACAACGTCCGCGTCATCTCCGTCGTGGACCGGTTCCTCGAACACAGCCGCATCTTCTACTTCGAGAACGGCGGCACACCGGAGGTGTACGTCGGCAGCGCGGACTGGATGGACCGCAACCTGAGCCGGCGCGTGGAAGTGGTGTTCCCGATCGAACAGCCGGACCTGAAACAGTGCGTGGTCGACGCGCTGAAGACGACGCTCGCGGAGAATGTGAAGGCCCGCGAGCTGTTGCCCGACGGCCGCTACCGTCGCGTGACGCCGGCCGAGGGCCAACCGGTCGTGCGCAGCCAGTTGCGGTTTCTGGAACAGGCGAACGAGCCGCCGCCCGCGCCGCCGCCCGCGCCCGTCGCGCCCAAACCGGTCCGCCGCTCGCGCAGCCGCCGGGCACAGTAAGAATGGCCCGCTGATGGCGCACAGCAGACGCAGATGAAACCAGATCAGACAGACTCGGTTTCGAACCCTGCTTTCTGTCTTGATCGGATTTCGTCTGCGTCTTCTCTGCGCCATCAGCGGGCCATTCTGATTACTCGTTGCCGCCGCCCTTCGGCGGGGTCGGCTTGGCGACCGGGGCCGAGGGGTGCGGGTTGGTCGGCCCCTGGATCTGGTAGTCGCTGGGGTTGTACCCGCAGTCGCACTTGCCGCCGATGTGCTGGCAACCGAGTGCGGCAACCATGAGCGCGAGCACGCCCATCAACGCGATGTATCGGCGCATGACCGGAACCGTCCGTGGCTGGTGTGAAGGAAGGGGCGAGCGTCACACCCACGGCCGCCGCCGGGGAGGGGGCCGGGGTACGGCCCCCAACCCCGACGGCGACACGGGAGGGTGAACGCACCGATAGCCCGCTTCCATGCGCGAACCACCGATGGTCGGGCGGGCACCGGTCTCCACCGGCACCCACTCGACGCCGGTTCTATCGGCCGCCGCGATTACCCCGGTTCACTCGTTTCCTCCGAACCGCGCGGTTTCTCTTGCTGCCCTCTCTAAACTGATTGTGCCGCTCGCAGTTTCGCAAACAGGAGACCCCGCGCATGGACGCCATCATCCTCGCCGCCGGCAAGGGGACGCGGCTCCGGCCGCACACCGAGACGACGCCCAAGCCGCTCCTCGAAGTGCAGGGCCGGCCGATCCTCGACTGGATCATCGGCGCGCTCCCGCCGGTCGAGCGCCTCGTCGTCGTGGTCAACTACCTCGCCGAGCAGATCGAGAGCTATCTCGCGCGGCAGACGCATGTGAAGAACTGGGCCGCCGTGCGGCAGACCGAGCCGCGCGGCACCGGCGACGCGCTGATGAGCTGTAAGGGCGCGATTGCGGGCGAGAGCGTGCTGGTGCTGAACGGCGATGACCTCATCGGCCGCGCCGACCTCGCGAAGCTCGCGGCCGTGCCGATGGGCATTCTGGCGCGATCCGTGGACAGCCCGAAGGACTACGGCATCCTGTTCCGCAACCCGGACGGCACGCTGAACCATATCGAGGAGAAGCCCGACCTTCCGCCACCCCAGTTGGCGAACATCGGCGGCTACCTGTTCCCGCGCCGCGTGTTCGACCTCACCCTGCCCCTCTCGCCGCGCGGCGAGTACGAGATCACCGACGCCGTGAGTCAGCTCGCCGCCACCGGGCCGTTCCACGTGGTCGCGGCCGACTACTGGCTCCCCATCGGCACCGTCGAGCAGTGGACCGCCGCCCAAACCGCCGACGTGCGGCCCGTTTAGCAGGGCGGGAAGATCGCCGAGAGCGCGTTGCAGGTGGCGCGCGAGCGGCGCGTGAAATGAGGCGGCGCGCCCGTCGTGTCCTTCTACGAGCGCAACACGACAGCCTCGTGGTTGCGCCTCAGAAGGCGCGACGCCCATGAAGCCAGCAAACGAGTTCCGCGGCTCACACCGGCGCGCGGCCGCGGTCTGCGTGATCGGGTTCGTCACCGTCGGCTGGACCGTGCTCGTGTTTGGCATGGCTCTCGATTCAATCGAGGTGCTTTTTGTCTTTTTCTTCGGAATGATGGCATTCGCGCCCTCCGCTGGCGCGGCCGTTGGGCTGGTGCTCACCCGCGATCACACCGTTTCGTGTCGGCTGGTGTCGATCTGCGGTGCGTTGATTTGTGTCGCCAATCTGTGCGCGCTCACCCTGGTGTGGTGGAACGTCTTCGCGCCGTTCAACTCGTTCCCCGCGGGGGCGCTCATCGGCTACGGCTGGTGCTTTCAGGCCGTACTCGCCGCCGTCGCCGCGTTCGTCGGGTTCGCGGCCTGGGAAGAACGCTACACTCAAGGCGAAGATGCAGAGGATTAAATCAGGAGGTCGTGACGTGAGCGAGACATCCCTCGAAAAACGGCGTACGCAAGCGGCTCTCAGCGTTCTCATTTTCGGTGCAGTGGCGGCAGCGATGCCGTTGGTGGCGGTGTTGTCTCAGGAGCGCGGGGGGGACGGCACTGGCGAGATTCGTCAATCGCTCTGGAAACCCATCCTGAACTTGCTCGCATACTTCCTCCTCATGTTGCTGCCTTACGCCGTGGTCGCGGTGGCGGTGCGTGTGAGCCGTCCAGCGGATTGGCTCGGTACCGTTGTTACGTCCTCGCCGCTCTTGCTCTGGGGCGGGTTGATCGTGGTGATGTCGTGCAACGAGACCTGGCGCGCCGTGTCGTCCCCTCGCCCGGCCAAGCCCGGGATGTCGAACGCGATATTGCTGACACTCTTCACGATGTTTATCCAGTATGCGTTCGCTTGTTTCGTGCTGTTCCTGTCCGCGACCTTTCGACATTACACCCGACCTGACCGAAGGCGCGACACGCACGAATTACAGACGCTCGTTGAGTTCAGCGCGCCGGTCGCTTACGCTCGTATCCCGCCCTCCCCCGCTCCCCAGGTGAACCGTGCGACGCTTCGCGTTTCTCGCGTGCTATTCGTTGTGGCTCTCTGTGTCGGCCTTCTCCTCTTCGGCATCCTCAGCCGATAAGCAACCCAACGTCGTGCTCATCGTGATCGACGACCTGGGCCAGCGCGATCTGGGGTGCTACGGCAGCACGTTTTACAAGACGCCCAACATCGACCAGATGGCGAAGGACGGCATCCGGTT
>SXHE01000022.1 GCA_005773755.1 Planctomycetia bacterium | reverse complement strand
TCCCACTGCTCGTCCGTCAGGTCACTCGGGTACGCCTTCCGCTTCGCGACTTCGTCCATGACTACGCTCCTCAGGTCGGGAGCGCGTATCATGTTCGTGGACTGCCGTTTACTTCAACGCCACTTCTCGGATAGCCTCTGACCGCGGGCACCGCCGGCGCACAGCCGCCGAAGGGCGCGGCGCGGGCCGATATCGCCGCCATCGAGCGCGAGTTTCAGCTCCCACCCATCCGATCTGGGTTGAAACCGGTCGTGCTGGCCGATCTCACATTCGCGGTCGACGTGATAAAGGATTACGCCGCCGACGACGCAACCATCGAGCAGATTCTGAAGGACAGGGAGAAGTATCCCTTCCGCGTGGCGGTGGTCGAGACGCTGAACAAGATTCGCGCCAAGTGGACACCGGGGCCGGGCGCGATCCGCTTCCGCTCCGAGTTATCCGGCCCGCAGAACGACCGGCTCAAAGTGCAGATCAAGAAGGAGCAGGAAGACTTGGCGCTCGCGATCATCGAACTGGAGCTGCGCTGGGCTGCACTGGAATCGGTCGCGGAGAAGCGTGACAAGGAGCCAAAGCGGTGGCAGGCACATTACGACTTCGCGGCGGCCTCGCTGAAGGCCCGGCTCGCGTACCTGAACGAGTACAACAAGTTGCTCGGCAACATTGTCACCGAAACGCTTCCCGCGCTCGACGCGAAGCTCGCCCAAGATGGGTGGGTGCTGGTCGCGTCCGATACGTTCAAGAGCGGCAAGAGCACCAAGAAAATGGCCGACGACGCGCGGGTACTGTTCGCGGAGCTCGCCGTGAAGCACAAGGGAACGCCGTGGGCGGTTCAGGCCAAGCAGGAGCAAGCGGTGGAACTGGGCCTGACCTGGAAGGCCGCGTCGCTCAAGGGCGGGAAGTGACGCCGAGATGGAAGGCTCTTGGCACCGCGCCGACCGCGGGCCAGAATGAGCGGAGCCGCTTTCATCCGCCGGAACACGTCTGATGTCCGACCCGAACTTTACCGACGGCGCGCCGCCCCTGGACCCCGGCGCGTTCGGAGGGATGGACGAGTCCGCGCCGGAACCGGTGACGGCGCGGGCCGCGCCGCGCAAGAAGTGGTGGCTCGTCGCGGCGGGCGTGGTGGTGCTCGCGGCGGTCGCGGTCGCGGTCGCGTCGTACAAGGTGCTGAGCGAGCCGCCGCCCAAGCCGCCACAGCCGGAGAACGTGCCGGGCGACGAGCCGAAGCCCAAGCCGCCGCCGAAGGTCGGGCCGCCCGCGCCGCCGACACCGAAGGACGAGGGGCCGAGCGCGATCCGGTTCACGGGGCCGCGGGCGCACGTCAAGTTTCCCACGCTCGTCGCTTCCGACACGAAGCCACTCACCATCGAAGCGTGGCTCCTGAACGAGCCGGCCGAGTTCCGCATGTTCTTGAAGACCAAGACCGGCGTCTGGGTGCTCGCCCGCACCGCGGACCCGGCCGCCGCGTACCAACTCACGCACTTCGCCGGCAGCGAGGGCACCGTTCGTACCTTCGATACGACCGCGCCCGCGAAGAAGTGGTCGCACGTCGCTGTCGTCGTGATTGACGATCAGCCGACGCTGTTTGTTGACGGTAAGCCGCTGACCGCCAAGCCGGCCCCGATGACGCGCGACAAGGCCGCACCGCAGTGGGCGTCGGCGGTGGGCAACGTGTTCCTCGCTCCGGCGTCCGACGAGACCGCGGGCGGCACCGTGGCGGGCCTGCGGGTCTCGCAGTCCGCGCGCTACGCGAAGGAGTTCCGCCCGCCGCTGGTGTTCGACGCAGACAAGGACACGCTGGCGCTGTACCGCTTCGCGGAAGGTAAGGGCGAGGCGACGCAAGACCTGTCCGGCAACAACCACATCGGGCAACTGGCCGAAGCGATGTTGGCGAAATTGAAGCCCGAAGACGGCGACCCGGCCGGGCCGCCAAAGAAGTGACCGTGCGGGAAGGGGCTTGGCGTCCGCGCTACCGTCGTACAGAATGGGGCGCAACGACGGGAGCGCGCTGCGATGTCCGATCCGAAACACCCCGATGACGGCACCCGCGCCCGCCCGAAGCGGCCCGGCTCCAACCCCGGCACCGGGCCGTGGGTTCCCGCCGGCCTCGCGCCGATGGCGTCCGCCATTCCCGAGCGCCTCGGCCGCTTCGAGATTCGTGCCGTTCTGGGCGAGGGGGCCTTCGGTCGCGTGTACCTCGGCTTCGACGCGCGCCTGGCGCGCCAGGTCGCGATCAAGGTTCCGAGGCCGGAGGGACTGACCGTCGCGTTCCGCGACCGGTTCTTGCGCGAGGCCCGTGCCACCGCGACCATCCACCACCCGAACGTGTGCCCGGTACACGAGGTGGGTCTCATCGGCGAAGTCCCGTTCATCGTGATGCACTACGTCGAGGGTACAACTCTGGCGGCGGTACTCGACCGGATGAACGGTCCCCTCCCGCCGCGACACGCGCTCGCGATCACGCGAAAGCTCGCGCTGGGCGTGGCCGCGGCACACGCGCGCGGCGTGACCCACCGCGACCTGAAGCCCGCGAACGTGCTGTACGACCCCGCCACGCGCGAGGTGCTCGTCACCGACTTCGGGCTGGCCCTCATCGCCGACGAGACCCGTGTTACCGCCGACGGTGCGGTGTGCGGCACCCCGGCCTACATGTCGCCGGAGCAGGCGCGCGGCAGGGTGGCCGAGGTCGGCCCGCACTCGGACGTGTACAGCCTCGGCGTGATCCTGTACCGAATGCTGACCGGTGACGTGCCGTTCCGCGGTTCGGTGTTCGAGGTGATGATGCAGCACGCGGAAGCGGCCCCCCGCCGGCCGTCGGTCGCGTGCCCCGGTCTCGACCCGGCACTCGACGGGATCTGCCTCACCGCGATGGCGAAGAGGGTGAAAGACCGCTTCCATTCCGCAAAGGTGTTCGCCGACGCACTCACCGACTATCTCCGCGCCGACGGACGGACCGAGTCGGACGCGGAGTTGCCGTTCGCAACGATGTTCCGCAATCCGAAGCTGCCGCTCGCCGACGAAGTGGCCCCGAACCGGCCCGTCGCCTACGAGATCGTGCGGTGCCCGCGGTGCGACGCCCGGCTCCAGATCGCGCAAGCCCGAACGGAACCGGTGGACTGTCAGCGGTGCGACTGCAAGTTCGCGGTCGTGGCCGGCCGTCAGGCCGCGGCCCGCTACGCGGAACCCGTACAGGTGACTCCGGCCGAGCCCTCACCGCCGGCCCGCGTGCAAACGGCGAAACCGAAACCGCCCCCACCCGCTCCGAAGGAACCAGCCGTACCCCCGCGTCGTCGCAAGCGGCGGGTGCTCGCGCTGCTGTTCCTCCTCCTGCTCGCCGGCACCGGCGGAGCCGCGTGGTGGTACTGGCCGGAGATCGAACAAGGCATCACCGACGCAAGCATGCGGTTGACCGCGAAGAAGCCAGTTGCCGAACCGGAACCCGCGAAGCCAGTCGAGAAAGTGCCCGAACCGAAACCGAAGGACACGGACCCGACGAAGCCGCCGGAGCCCAAACCGCCGGAACCGAAGCAGGCAGCACCGACCTTCGACGCCAAGAAACTCATCGGCACCTGGGGACTGACGCCAACGAAGGGGGCGGGGCTGACGTGGGAGTTCACGGCGGATGGGAAGCGCGTCAGTACCTTCGGCGGGAGCAGCAAATCCTCCACCTACTCATACCTCGTAGAGATGGACAAGCTCTCCGTCGAACTGCCCAAGAAGGCGGTTTACACCCTCCTCAAGCTCACCGGCGACGAACTGGAAGTGAAGTCTGCAAGCGGCACAGTCATGCACTTCAAGAGGGTAAGGCCGAAGGAAGCGGACTCCACCGCCGAGAAGTTACGTCAAGAGGAAGAACGGCGGTGCAAGACGGCAACCGAGGCGAACATCCGCATCGCACGCGGGCTAATTCGCACCGACCCGGGCGCGGCTTATCTCTACCTGGGGAAGCAAATCGAGACTATCCAAGCGAACAAGGTCATCGGCGACGATGTCCGCCGTCAGATGGTCGCCGACCTCGAAGCGGCCATGCGCGAGACATCGGCCGCGATTGAGATAGAAGCAGACTACAAGCGAGGCGAAGACTTCTACTTGGGCCGAAACGGGACGAAACAAAACTACGAGAAGGCGCGGGAATTTTTCGAGAAGGCTGCGAAGAAGGGGCACGCAGAGACCCAAGTTCGTCTGGGCACAATGTGGTGGAGCGGCCGTGGCGTTCCTCATCGTGACATTTTGATTGCACGCAGTTGGTACAAGGAAGCTGCAGAGCGAGGGAACGTCGAGGGTCAGTACAGGCTGGGAATCACCTACCACTCGCCATTGACTCCCGAATCACTGGCAGATGCGATGAAGGCGTGCGAGTGGTGGGGGAAAGCAGCGGAGGCCGGGAATGCAGACGCTCAGTTTCAACTCGGCTTCATGTATTACTCGGGCAAGGGGGTGAAGCAGGACTTCATGAAGGCTCGCGGCTGGTGGGATAAGGCTGCCGCCGAAGGAAATGCAAACGCGCAATGTAATCTCGGCACTATGTACACGGACGGCACTGGAGTCACGCGCGACTACCTAAAGGCGAGGGTATGGTACGAAAAAGCTGCCGAACAGGGGAACGCCGGCGCACAACATGGACTAGGCAACGCGTATGGTTTTGGGCGGGGCGTTGCTGTGGATTTCGGGAAGGCGCGCGATTGGTGGGAGAAAGCTGCCGCACAAGGACATGCAGGTTCCCAGAACAATCTGGGCGCGCTGTACGAGAATGGTCAGGGAGTCACGAAAGACATCGGCCGCGCGGTGGCAATGTATCGCAAGGCAGCAGCACAGGGTGATGAGTACGCAAAGAAGTCGCTCGAACGACTCATGAAGAAGTGAGACCGTAAACAAACACGGAACGAACCAACGGGCCAATCCCAACCTATCCCCGTGTTCCTTGTTCTCCGTACAACGACGGCATTCGTTTTTGCTGTACGGAGTTTCCCTCATGCCTCTCGCTCTTCGCACCGATGCGTGCGCGCTCGATTTTCTCTCGCTCGGTGCCCTGATCCACCGGCTCGACCCCGGTGCCACGCCGTTCCGCAAGGCCCGAAACTTCGACATCCACGTGTCGGGCGGCGAGTACAACGTCGCCGCGAACCTGGCCGACTGCTTCGGGCTGCGCACCGGCGTCGCCACCGCGATGGTCAACTACCCCGTCGGCGATCTCGTGCAGGGCCGCGTGCGCGAAATGGGTGTCACCCCGTTCTACAAGCACTTCGAGCACGACGGGGTGCGCGGGCCGAACATCGCCACCGTGTACAGCGACCGCGGGCACGGGGTCCGCGCGCCGGTCGTGTTCTACAACCGCGCGAACGAGGCCGCGGCCCAGCTCAGGCCCGGCGACTTCGACTGGACCAAGATCATGGCCGGCGGGGTGAAGTGGTTCCACTCCGGCGGCATCTTCGCGTCGCTGTCCGAGACGACCTCGGAACTCATCATCGAGGGTATGAAAGCCGCGAAGGCGCAAGGCGCGATCGTCTCCTTCGACCTGAACTATCGCGGGAAGCTGTGGAAGTCCGTCGGCGGCGACACGCGCGCGGTCGAGGTGCTGCGCCGCATCGTCGCGAACGTCGATTGCCTCATCGGGAACGAAGAGGACATGCAGAAGGGCCTGGGCGTGAAGGGGCCGGAGGTGACCAAGAAGGAGGAGTCGAAGCTCGACCCGGACGTGTTCTTCGGCATGATCGACAACACGGTGAAGGAGTTCCCCAACATCAAACTGGTCGCGACCACGCTCCGCGAAACGCACTCGGCCAACCGGCACGACTGGGCCGCGGTGCTCTGGTACGAGGGGAAGAAGTACACCAGCCCGACGGCGCACCTGGACGTGATCGACCGCATCGGCGGCGGCGACGGGTTCGCGTCCGGCACCATTTTCGGCCTGATGGCGGGCCGCGAACCGCAGCAGGCGCTGAACCTGGGTTGGGCGCACGGCGCGCTGCTCACCACCTACCACGGCGACACCACGATGGCGACCCTCGCCGAAGTGGAAGCGTTCGCGGGCGGCGGCGGCGCGCGGGTCCAGCGCTGAGGCACGGCCGCCGGTGTTCCGGGTCGGGAGCGGGCCGGCGCAAGCCGGCTTGCTCCGTTTCGGTCGGCGGGGTATAACCCCGCCCCCGAAGGCGGCGCGGACCGGGCAAGCACACGGCGGCGAGAGACGAGCGCGATGCGGAACTTCCGGCGGAGCATGTGGTTCTCGTGGGCGTACCGGCGGCAGTTCGTCGCGTCCGTTCTGTGCGCCATGTTCGTGGCCGTGCTCTGGGGCGCGAACCTGTCCGTCCTGTTCCCCGTTCTCAAACTGCTCAACTCCAAGCAGAACCTGCAACAGTGGGTCGATAGCGAGATCGCGAGCCACGAAACGGCGCGCGACGATCAGGCGAAGAAGGTCGCCGCGGCGAACCACCTGTTGCAGCAGTTGGAGGCACAGCCGGACACGCCGGGGCGCGAGAAGCAGAAGCGGCACACCTCGGCCGATCTCGCGCGCGAGACCGACGCGCAGGACTACCACGCGGCGTGGGCCGCCCGGTTCCACGTGCTCCGCGCGAAGGTGGTCCGCCACCGGCCCACGGACCTGTTCCAGACGTTCCTGTGGCTCATCGGTACCGTCCTGGTGTGCGTCGTCATCAAGGGCGTGTTCGAGTTCCTTCAGGAGTCGCTCGTCGGGACGGTCACGACCCGCACGATGTTCGACCTGCGGAACGCCTTCTTCCGCCGCGTCGTGCGCCAGGACGTGCGCCAGGTTCAAGCGGCCGGCACGACCGACCTGATGTCGCGGTTCGCCATCGACACCGAGCAAGTGAACTCCGGGCTGAAGGTGCTTTACGGCCGCGTGATCGCGGAGCCGCTGAAGGGGGCCGCGTGCCTGTGCGCCGCGTGCTGGATCAGTTGGCAGCTCACGATCCTGTTCGTCGTCGTCGTGCCGCTGGTGCTGTACCTGCTCACGAAGGTGAGCCGGGCCATGCGGAAGGCCGCGAAGAAGGTGCTGGAGCGGGTCTCGGCGATGTCCAAGATCCTGCGCGAGGCGCTGGACGGGGCGCGCGCGGTGAAGGGGTTCACACGCGAGGCCCACGAGCGCCGCCGGTTCCGGGCCGCGAACCGTGAGTTCCTGCGCAAAACGATGCGGCTGATCCGGCTCGACGCCTTCGCCAACCCCGCGATCGAGGTGATGGTGATCCTCGCGGTCTCGTTCGCTCTGGCCGCGGGCGTGTACCTGATCCTGACCGGGAACACCCACATCTGGGGCGTGCGCATGTGCGCGCAGCCGATGAGCTACGAGTCGCTGATCCAGTTCTACGTGTTCCTCGCGGCCATCGCGGACCCGGTGCGCAAGCTGTCCAGCGTGTACGCCAAGCTCCAGGCCGCGGAAGCGGCGTCGGCCCGCATCTTCGAGGTGTACGACCGCGAGCCGACCGTCCACGGCAACCCGAACGGCCCGCGCCTCACCGCCGTCGCCGGCCGGATCGAGTTCCGCCACGTGTGCTTCTCCTACGACCCGGCCGCCGAGCAGCCGACGCTCGACAACGTGACCGTCACCGTGAACGCGGGCGAGACGGTCGCCGTCGTCGGCGGCAACGGGTGCGGCAAGTCCACGCTCCTGGCGCTGCTGCCGCGGTTCTTCGACCCCGACTCCGGCGCGGTGCTCATCGACGGCGTGAACCTGCGCACCGCGCACCTGCGTTCGGTCCGCAAGCTGATCGGGGTCGTGACACAAGAGACGCAACTGTTCGACGAGAGCGTGTTCGAGAACATCGCCTACGGCAAGCGCGGGGCCACGCGCGAGGAAGTGATCGCCGCCGCGAAGCAGGCCCGCGCCCACGCCTTCATCGAGAAGAAAGAGGGCGGCTACGACCGGCCGATGGGCGTCGCCGGGGCCAACTTCTCGGGCGGCGAGCGCCAGAAGATCGCGCTCGCCCGCGCCATCCTCCGCAACCCGCGCATCCTCATCCTCGACGAGTTCACCAGCGCCGCCGACCCGCAGAGCGAGGCCGACATCCACGAGGCCATCAAGGAGTTCGTGAAGGGGCGCACGACGTTCCTCATCACGCACCGGCTGCACACGGTCCCGGAGATCGCCGACCGCGTGGTGATGATGGACGCCGGCCGCGTGGTCGACGTCGGCACACACCCCGAACTGCTGGCCCGGTGCGAGCCGTACCGCCGGCTGTTCGAGTCCGGCCACGTGCGGAAGGCGGCGTAGCCATGTTTGCCCTGCGCCGCGCGCGCCTGCGGCGTGCGGCTAACGGACCCACCCCCCTCCCCTTCGCGCCTCTCGTTCCCCTCGTCCTGCTGTTCTTCTTCCACCTCGGCGCGCGCGACCTGGTGAGCAGTCACGAGGCCCGCGCCGCGCAGAACGCGCAGCGGATGCTCGATACCGGCGAGTGGGGGCTGCCCGCGCTGTACGACGGGCAGCGCGACCTCCAGAAACCGCCCGGCTTCTACTGGCTCGTCGCCGCGGTCGGGTGGCTCAACGGCGGGCACGTCGCGCCCTGGGTCGCGCGCTTCCCCGCGGCACTGAGCGCGCTCGGCGCGGTGCTGCTCGTGTACGGGTTCCTGCGGCGCGAGGGGTACGCGACCGGCGCGCTGGTCGCTGCGACCGCGCTCGCCACCGCGAACCACTTCGTCGCCATCGGCCGCACCGCCCGCATCGACGTGCCGCTGACCTGCGCCGTCGTGGTGGCGCTGGTGTGTTTCTATCGCGCCGCCGCCTGCGGCTTCGCGAGTGGGTCGCGACGTTGCGAAGCCGCGAGCGGCTTGGCAGTGGGCATTGCGGTCCTGCTGAAAGGCCCGATCGGGCTGGCGCTGGTCGGCCCCGTCGCGGTCGCGTTCCTGATCGTCGAACGCATTCGGCTTCCTCTCACAACGGCGATTCTGGGCACGTCAATCGTCGCGCTGGTGGCCGCGCCGTGGTTCGTGTGGGCGAACCGCGAAACGGGTGGCGAGTTCGTCCGCGTGTTCTTCTGGCACCACAACGTCGCCCGGTTCATGGGCGAGTCCGAGGCGCTCGCGTCGCACCCGTGGTGGTACTACGGCCCGCGGTTCGCCTTCGCGTTCCTGCCGTGGACCCTGCCGCTCGTGCCGCTCGCGTGGTGGGCGGTTCGCGCCGGCGTGTGGCGCGAGAGCCGGCCGTTCCGCTTCGGCGTGGTGTGGTTCCTGGTGATGGTCGCGGTGCTGTCCGCGTCGCGGTTCAAGCGGGCCGATTACCTGCTGCCGGCGCTGCCCGGCGCGGCCATCGCGCTGGGCTGCGCCGCGCAGCACTGGCTCGCGTCGCGCGAACAGGCGCGAACCGTGCGCCGCGCGAAGTGGGCGTTCGGGGTTCTCCTGGTCGGGGCGCTGGCCGTGTGGCCGGTGATGTGGTGCGCAGTGGAGCCGGCGGAAGCGGCCCGGCAGGAGAAGCGGCCGTTTGCCGCCGTGATCCGCGCGCACGCCCCCGCGCCGCGCACGATCTTGCTGTTCCGAACGGAGTCGCACCTGCTCGCCTACCACCTCGGCCCGCCGCTTCATACGCTGGTCGAATGGGGCGAGCTAACGGACGCGCTCGGCGCGCCCGGCCCGCACACGGTCGTGATGCCGCCGGAGTTCGTGGCGGACGCGGAGCGGATCACCGGGCGCAAGCTGGTCCCGGTCGCGACGCTCGCGGACCACACGATCGTTCGCCCGCCCCGCCCGCTGGTCTGCCTCCGCACCGCGGAATGAGGGAAGCCGCTCGCGGCTTCGCGAGCCATGAGCAAACCCGCACCGCAGCGCGACGGCCTGACCGTCGTTATCCCGGCCCACAACGCCGCGGACGCACTCGACAAGGTGCTCCCCGCGTGGGGCAACGTGTTGCACAACCTCAACCGCCCGGCCGAGCTGATCGTCGTGAATGACGGCAGCACCGACGGCACCGCGGCCGTGCTCCAGAAGCGCGCGAGCACGCCGCACCTGCGCGTGCTGGCCCACGACACGCACAAGGGCTTCGGCGCGTGCCTGCGTACCGCACTCGCGGAAGCGGCGCACCCGCTGTTTCTCTACGCCGGCATCAATTACCCGTACACGCCGACCGACGTGCGGCCGATGCTCGAGCGCATCGAGTTGCGCGACGAGGTGTTCGGCAAGCAGCCGGACCTCATTAGCGGGGCGCGCGCCGGGCAGCCGCGCCCGTTCTTGGCGAGCGTGCCGGGCACCGCGTGGCAATACTTCTGGCGCGTGTTCGCGGGGCTGCCCACCACCGACCCGATGCCGTGGTACGGCTGGGGCGAGTGGTGGCGGCGGAAGCGCGCCGGCTGGGTGTACGGTGTGCCGCTGGCCGACGTGAACAGCGCCTTCAAGCTGTACCGCACCGCGTTCCTGAAGCGGTTCCCGATCCAGTCCGACGGTGACTTCGTTCACACGGAACTGGTCGCGAAGGCGACGTTCCTCACGAGTATCATGGACGAGGTGCCTCATTCGTTCAGCCAAGATATCAGTCAACAAACAGCCTGACCAAAGGTCTTAGCAAAGGTCTTTATGCACTTGATAATCTCTGGGATGGGCTG
>SXHE01000021.1 GCA_005773755.1 Planctomycetia bacterium | reverse complement strand
GGCGGCGGCGGCGGCGGCGGGCTTCTTCCGGCGGATCAGCCGGTCCTGCACGATCTCCTTCGGCAGCAAGTTGGTGAGCAGCCGCGCCTGGCCCAGTCCTTGCAGCGCCAGGCCGTAGGCAATCGGATACGTGAGCAGGTTCTCCTGGAACAACGGGTCGTTCAGGACCGTCTCGCCGTACAGCTTCTCGAACTTGGTCGGCTTCTTCACTTCGAGCGACAGCTTTTCGGCGAGGTACTTCTGGAGGCCCGGCAGCTTGAACGCACTGCCGAGACCGACGAGGTGGGCGACGTGTGCGTCGCGGTGCGTGTTGGTGAAGTAGCCCAGCGACCGCTGCACCTCGCCGACGAAGTCCGTGAGGACCGGCTTGATGGCCTTGAGGATGCTGGCGAAGTCCGGGCTTTTGGCCGCGTTGCGCTTCAGGTGTTCGGCCTTCGCGAAGGTGAGTTTCAGCTCTTTGGTGAGCGCGCGGGTGAAGTTGTTGCCGCCCAGCGGGATCGGCCGCTGCCAGATGATCTTGCCGCCGTCGGTGATGATCAGGTTCGAGGCGTCCGTTCCCACGTCCATCACGACCGTGCAGCGCTTCTTGCCGCGCGGGGTCGCGTCCGGTTCGTCTTCCGCGCCCTCCACCTTCGGCACCTCGGGCTTGAGCAGCTCGTGGGTGGCGAAGTTGACCAGCGCCAGCGGCGACATCTGAACGAGGTGGATCTCGGTCTTGGTGCTGGAGAAGTAACCCAGGTAGCGCGAGATGACGTCGCGCTTCATGGCGAACAGGCCGATCTCGGTCTCGAGCGCGAACCCGTCGATCGCGCCGCCGCCGCCGATCTTCTGGAAGTCCCAGACCACCTCGTCGAGCGGGAACGGGATCTGTTGCTTCGCCTCGAACTTCACGATCTCGGCGATCTTCTTCTCTTCGACCGGGGGCAGCTTGACGAACCGGGCCAACCCGGACTGACCGGCGATGCCGACGGCCACCTGATCGTTCTTGACCTCGTTGCGCGACAGGAACTTCTCGAGCGCCTCGCGGATCAGCGAGTCCGGGTCGGCGTCCGGTTGCGACAGAATCTTCGTGTGCTCGACGTAATCGAACGCGGTCGCGGTGGGCTTCCCGTCGATCAGCTCCAGGCGCAGCGCCTTGAGCGCGGACTGGCCGATGTCGATGCCCCAAACGCCTTTGGCTACAGCCATGTTCGCTCCAGTCGGAACCAGCGGACGTGTGCGGAAACTCGAAGCGGGCGCGAGAACCCGTGGGTTTACGGTATCACCGGCCCACCGGTCCTGTCAACGAACTCAACGCGCCGGTTTGCGAAATGTTGGCGCAAGGGCGCGAATCCGCAGCGTTCTTCGGGATTTGGCGCGCGGGGGTGCCAGAGGGCTGTGGACTGAGGGCAGAGGGCAGCTGAGCAGACGCCCACCGACTGCGCTGCTTTCTGCCCTCTGTCCTCTGCCCTCTGCCCACTGTCCTCTCTCCTCAGTCCCACAAGCCATTCCCCTCGACACGCACCGTACACCTTTCCATAATGCGAGTTATGACCGAGCAGGGCCGCGAGCTTCGACGCACCGCGACCGACGACTCGACCCCGCTGCCGATGAGCGTGGACGAGTTGGGCGGCGCGCTGCCCGCGCCCGGCCCGCCGACGGCCGAATCGGTACTGCTCGCGATCGCGGCGACCGGTGGACCGTGGTTCGCGTCACGATACGCGACCGAGGTGAGTGTTCCGCGCGACAGCCTGGACGAGCCTCTGGCCGAACTGCGCCTGGCCGGGCTGGTGCGGGTCGCGGAGTGGGTGCGCGGGGTGGGGCAAGGGTACGCGCTCACGCCCGAAGGCGAGGCGACCGCCGCGGACCCGGCCGCCCGTGCGAAACTGGCAACGGCGGTCGCGACCGTACCTCTGGCGCAGGCGGATCCCCCCGCGGAACCTTCCGACGTTGGGCCGCAACCCGCGGTCGAATCCCGCACCCGCCCGCCCAGCGACACCGACCTCACGTTCACCCCGCCGGTCATCGTGCCCGCGCTCCTGATCGCGAACGCGATCTGGTTCTTCGTGTGCGCGGTGTTCAGCATCCGCTGGGGGTTGACCCTGTCGCGCGCGCTGAACGAGTGCCACAAGGAAGTGCTCCAGCGGTTCGGCGCGGTGTCCGGCGAGTGGCTGCTCGCGGGCGAGTGGTGGCGGCTGCTGACCTCGTGCTTCGTTCACATCGGCGCGCTGCACCTGATCGGGAACCTGTTCGCGCTGGCGATGCTCGGCCCGCTCGCGGAGCTGCTGTGGGGGCGCAAGCGGCTCCTGGTGATCTACTTCGTGTCCGGGCTGGCCGGCAGCGCCCTGGCGATGGCCCTGCGCCCCGACTCGATCCTGGCGGGCGCGTCCGGCGCGATCTGGGGCATCCAGATGTCGCTGTTCGCGTGGCTGTTCACGTACCGCAAGTACCTGCCGCCGGACCTGGCGAGCGACTGGTTCCGCCGCCTGTGCGTGGTGTTCGCGCTGAACGCGGGCGTCAGCTTCCTGCCGCAGGTGAGCTGGGAGGGGCACCTGGGCGGTGGGCTGGCCGGGTTCCTGGTGGCCGGGCTGCTGAACGTCGCCCGGTTCGGCGACCGCCCGCGCCGGATCACCGCGTGGGTACTCGTCGCGCTGCTGCCGGTGCTGTGTATCGGCGCGCTGGTGGCGGCGATGGACGCGAAGGGGATGTCGGGCTGGCAGCACCTGCGCCAGCGGATCGCGAGTCACCAAGAGAACCTCGCGCTCGCGGAACAGCGCCAGAAGCTCCGCGCCGCACAAGCCGAGTTCAACAAGGAAGTCGCGGGGCGGCTCGCCCAACTCGAACCGGACGACGTGAAGCCGGTCGAGGCGGAGGCCGGGTTGGTACTCGCGCTGCCGAAGCGGTCGCCGGAACGCACGGCCCCGGTGCGGGCAAAGGTGGCGGCGCTGAAAGCGCTCGCCGACGCGGCCGCGGCCCACGCGAGCGGCGAGCCGATGGGGATCGAGTTCATCGATCAGCACCGCGAGAAGGCGCGCGCGTTCGCTGCGGCACGGGCGCACTCGTTCGCGCTGCTGCTGGCGCTGTTGGACGCACCCGGCCCGCCATCCGCACCGGCGCGTGAGACATGGCAAGCGGCCCGCGCGGAAGCCGACCGCCTGTGGGCCGCCTTTGTCGGCCCGGCGACCAAGCAGTGACACAAGAGACGAGCCGGAAGCGTGAGCGACGGACCCGGCCGGGTCC
>SXHE01000020.1 GCA_005773755.1 Planctomycetia bacterium | reverse complement strand
GCGCCGGTAGCCCATCTTCTGCAACTCGGCGACGCAAAAGGCGTATGACTTCGGACTCCACCCCTGAGCCGCACCGACCGGCTCGAATGTGTACCGCCCGGATCGCGCCTTCCGCAGGAACTCGGCAGCCAGCGTGATCGTAATCTCTTGTCGCTTCGTCCAGTCCTCCGGCACCGCGTCCGCTCCGAACAGGCCCGCGTCCAGTTGCGCGTCGTAGCCCAGGATGACGTGATCGACGGACACGCCCCAGTCCACCCGGCACGCGTCATAGTAGTTGATGACGCCGTCCACGGTGTACGGTGGTTCCGGCTCGGCGCGGTACGAGAACGCGCCACAGTCGCCCATAAACAGGAGCGGGCGCTTGCCCGCGCGGAAGAACTCCCTCGCGCCCACGCGGTACAGACGTTGCTGCTCGGAGAGCTTGTACTTCGCGTCGCGGAACCGGCCGTCGGCGTCCGACCCCTTGCCCTGAATGACCCCGCGCGAAAGGAGGATGCCGTCGTAAGGGGCTGGGTCGAGAAGTTCGTGCGCGTACTTGCCGTCCTGCTGTCCGACGCCGCGGGGCGGGTCGTGCTTGCGGGCGAAGTTGTAGTTGGGATCGACCAACTCGTGCGCGTCGGGGAAGAAGAACTTCATCCGCCAGTCCCCTTCGCCTGAAGGTACGCGCGGATTAAGTGGTTCGACAGCACCCGGATGTGCCGCGGGGTGTTCTGCACCTCGTCCCAGGGCAGGTCGTTTAGGCCTTCCCATTCGCCCGATGTCCACCGGCACACCGGCGCGACCAAACGCAGTTCCTTTTCAGCGGCGTCAGCGGCCTTCAGGCTCTTGCCGTTCACGCCCGCCATCACCCGGTCCATCAACCGGCCCATCGCGCGGATGCCAGCGCCGTGCATGAGCCGACTCTTGGCGGGCGGCTTACCCCACGCGTCGGGGAACACACGTTTCACTGCGCTCCAGTACGCGATCAGAACAGCGGTAATGCCGTCCGCGTCCGTCTCGCCGGTCGCGATGTTGCGGTACGGGAACAGGCACCCGGACGCCGACGAGAGACTCTCTTCAATGATCTTCACGAGCGAGGCGTCCGCCACCACCGCGGTCGGACGCTTGCCGCCGTCGGACGACCGCCGGATCAGGTTGTGGAACGGCGAGTCGGCGGACCGATTGAGCCAGTCGCAGATCGCCGACGGCACCTTCTTCGCCGCCATCCGAGCCGGGAGCGATGTCGAGACCTCAGGTAGCAATTCGGTGATCAACCCGTTGGGCAGCGGGCGAGTGTTGTTCACCCGCAGGAACTGGTCGCGCTGGAGTTCGATCTCGTCGGCCACGAACCCGTTGACCGGGACGGGGAAGTTCTTCCGCTTACTTTTCGCCAGCGCGAGCGCGCGTTGCTGCCCGTCCACGATCCACGCTGGCTTCGGCTCGCCGTCCTTCGGAATTGGGATCTCAAGTGTGCCGGCCGCGCCCAACCCGTCGTCCACGTCAGGTCCGCGGCTGCGGGTGAAATTGACCCTGGAACTGAGCGCCAAGATAATAGGGTTCGGGAAGATGACCTTGTCCCCGTTCAAGTACGACACGATGTCGTTGACGTGCCGTTTCACCTCCGGCCGTTGATAGCCGATGAGCTTACCCGCATCGTCGCGGGAGACGCGCGACACGTCGGCGATCGCGGCCAATTCCTCACCGGTCAGGGTGAAGATGTAGAGCGGGTGATCCGCATCTTGTATCAGGCGGATGGCGCGGCGGCGGATCATTTTCGGGGCGGGCGGCACGGTCATTCCTCCGAGATGGTTCGCAAGAGGGATAGGAACCGCAGTCGCTCGCAGGCCAAGCCCGAGTCGCGGAACTCGCGGTGGAGCGCGGAAGGGCTGAGTGACGGAACCTCGGCCATGCGGTCGCGGATGAACTCGCAAACCTCGTCGTCCGAAACCCGCTGGCGCTCGGGTCGACTCCGCGACGGAGCCGTCGTTGCCCACGAAGCGACTCGCTCTCGCGCGGCCGCCAGCGTCAGGCGCCTCGGTTGAACGTCTTGGAGCAACCGGCGCGCGACGCGAGCGTTCATGGAAGTCAGGGCGCCGTCAACGATCTGGACCCGTGAATCCCATCGGACCAGATTGTCCGCGAGCAGGTGATTCTCGGGTGCGCCACCACAGAGGACGAGTAACCGTCGAGGGGCGGACAACCGTGCGCGCGCGGTTAGCAAGTCGGGAGTCAGCGCGCGGAGATACGGTTCCGACACCGTGACGACAAGTAAGTCGGTCGGAGCCTGCGCGGCGATCTCGGCGAGTTGACGCGGGGCACCGGTCGCGGGGCCTTCCCAATCCGCAAGCGCGGCCCACCATACCGCATTGACATCGTCCGCTTCGGGAGCAACGAGCCGCGCGACCGAATCTGGATCCCCGGCGGTAAACGTGGCCGAGTACGGTCGGACCGCTGCGTCAAACGGAAGCAGACCGTAGCCGGCGGAACAAACCCACGACCGACCACCGACACCAACCGCAACCGCGGCGGCGTCCGAAGCGGCCTTCCAGTGGTCCCCGCGGTAGAGTTCGGAGACCGGAACGGTTGGACCCGTGGCTTCGCGTAACCGCTCGACCCACAAATTCGCGGCGGCGATCACCTGGCGCTGGCGCACCGACCGGAGACGAAGTCGCGCGGGGATTTGCCCGCGTTTCGCCTTCGCACAGGTAACGACGAGTTGGAGCACCGGGTTCGCCAGATACGGGTTGCAGTTGTCGCGTTCGGCCGCGCCTGGAAACTGTCGCGAGCCGTCACAGCAAGGTGGGTGCAGTTTTGCGACCTGACGCGCCGGAGTCAAGTCCCGAGGCGCCGGATCAGCGGATCCCGAGCAGCTTGTGCGTCTGGAGACTCAATCGCCACTGGGGATGTGCCATGCAGTATTCGACCGCGAGACGGGTGTTCTCGCTCGCCGCAGGTCCATCCATCGGTTGCAGGTAGAAGAAGCCGAACGCAAGGCCCGCGAAACGCTCCGGCTCGGCGCCCACTTGTGGGAAGACGAGTTTGAGTTCGTCCCCACAGCGCAGCACCAACTCAGTCCCCGCTTTGGGGCTGACGCACACCCAATCGACGCCCGGCGGTGGCAAGCGGGTACCGTTGGTCTCGATCGCCACCTCGAACCCGGCGGAGTGGAGCGCGACCAACAGTGATTCATCGACCTGAAGGAGTGGTTCACCCCCGGTGAGGACAACGAACGCTCGGTCATTGAAAGCCTGATCGAGAGGCCAAGCGGCGCGGACCGCTGACACCAGTTCGTCTGGGGTGGAGAAACGCCCGCCCCCCGAACCATCGGTGCCGATGAAGTCTGTATCGCACCATCGCGAGCAACTCGGCCCGCGCTCGCGGTCCGCCGCCCGCCCGGACCACAAATTACACCCCGTGAACCGACAGAACACCGCGGCCCGCCCGGTGTTCCTTCCCTCCCCCTGGAGCGTATAAAACAACTCCTTGATCTGGTACGGCATGAGGGCACCCGTCTGCACAACCGCGAGACGCGAAGCGCGACCCGGATCGTCTCGTTTGCTATCGGCATGCGCCGGGCTTCACCGGAGACGCCTTGACCGCCGGGCCGACCCCCACGTACCCGGAGCGGAGCAGATAAGCGAGTCGCGGAGCGTGTGAGGGTTAGGTAAGGAGTGAGGAGATGC
>SXHE01000205.1 GCA_005773755.1 Planctomycetia bacterium | reverse complement strand
CCCCGGTTCCGCAGGTGCCGCCGGTTTCGGAGGTCGCGCCCGCGCCACACGCGGCCCCGCCCGCGCCGCCCGGACTCGCGCCGCCGGTCGCGCCCAGTGGATTCCTTCCGCCCCCGGCCCCAGTCGCGGCCGAGGTACCCGCGGTCGCCGGCTACACGAAGTCCGTCGGCCTCACCATCTCGCCGACCGCGATCGCGTGGCTCCCGTCGGTCCTGCTGACCGCGGTGTTCGTGTTCACCTTCTTCCCGTGGGTCGGGTGCTACACCGGCGGCACAGCCGTGTACTCGCAGCGCTCGTGGGGCGCGATGTTCGGCGGCTCGCCCAACCGCAACTACAAGCTGGAAGAGGCCGGCACGATTCCGGGCCTGTGGCTCGACAAGATGCGCAGCGACTGGAAGACGATGGTGCCGTTCTTCCTGCTGCTGGGGGTGGCGCTGGTGTTCGCGTGGACCGAGCGCGGGCTGCGGTCGTTCGACCCGCGCAAGGTGCCGCCGTTGGCGAAGCTGTGGCCCTGGCGGAACGCCATCGTCGCCGGGTGCGCCGGGGCGATCCTGCTGCTGCTGGTGGTCCAGTGGCTCAACGGGTTCGGCATGGAGCGCGCGATCAAGCAGCACATCGCCGAGCAGTTCGCCGCCGCGCGCGAGCAGGCCGCGGGCAGCCCGGCGGCGCAGGCGAAACTGGAGTACGTCGAGGAGCAGGAGTTCCACAAGTACAACGTCGAGCACACGAGCTGGATGTACCTCGCGCTCGCGTGCAGCGCGCTGGCGGTGCTCGCGGTGATGACCCGCGCCGGCCTCGACGCCCGCGGCAACAAGCCCGCGCCGAAGATCGTGTTGCACTACTGACGCGAGTAGTGTGAGTGCGAGTGCGGGTGTGAGGAAAGACGAAAGCAGTGGAAGACAAATGCAGAAGATTAGAACCGATGTGGCTCTGGCCTTCTGCCTTTTCACTGCTTCACTGTTTGTGCCTTTCCTCACACACGCACTCACACCCACACTCTCGCCGCCTCACACTCGCACTCACACTCACACTGCCCGCCACCCCGCGGCTTCTTCGCCCTCCAGTCGCAGCGTGAGGCACTTCGCGCTGCCGCCGGCTTTCAGGAACTCGTCCAACTCCACTTCGATCGGCTTGTAGCCGGCGCGGGCGAGTGCGTCGGCCATGCGCGGGCACCGGCTGTTGTGGACTACCGTCTTGCCCACTACCACCGCGTTGCAGCCGAACCGGTGCGCCTCCGGTTCCTCCACCGCGATCAGCTTCGGAACGTGTGTCAAGAGGACGCGCTGGCCGTAGGTGTCGAAGGCGTCGGGGAAGTACAGGGCCACGCCCGGCGCGAGCGGGCAGAAGCACGTATCGAGGTGGTAGAACCGCGGGTTCACCAGTTCGAGCGGCAACACGCGCACGCCGAACTTCTCGCCGACCCACTGGTGCGCGGTCGCGTCCGAGCGCGTGCGGTAGCCGGCGAACAGCGTGTCGCCGCAGAAGAGCGCGTCGCCCGCGCCCTCGTGGAACGTGTTCTCCGGCAGGTGCTCCACCGCGAAGCCGTTCGCCGCGAACCACGCATCGAAGTGGGGCGACTCCTTCGCGCGGACCTCGTGCCGGAACCGGCTGCTGAGGAACGTGCCGTGGAACACCAGCCCGGCGTTCGCAGTGAACACGAGGTCCGGCAGGCCCGGTTGCGGGGTCATGCGCTCGACCCGCACCCCGGCCGCGACGAGCGTATCGTGCAACTGCTGCCACTGCCGGAACGCGAGCGCCGCGACCGCCCCGAGCGACCGGTTCATCCACGGGTTGATCTCGTACTCGATCCCGTAGTGGTCCGGCGGGCACATCAGAATGCGCGGCTGTGGCTGCGACATGAGAACTTCCGTGATTGCGAACTCGCGGCGACTGTGGTGGTATTTTACCAGCGTGAACCAAATGGAGGCCGCAAGATGCTGGTGTGGCAGGCACACAAGGGGCGGATCGAGTCGGCAGCGTTCTCGCCGGACGGCACGCTGCTCGCCACCACGACCGGCGGCACCCGGGTCGTCCGCCTGTGGGAGTCGAACACCGGAAGGCTCGTTCGCAGACTCGAAGGCACCTCGGGCTCGGTCCAGTCGGTGGCCTTCGCACCAAATGCTGCGCTGTTCGCCGCGGGCACATCGGAAGGCATTGGTGTCTGGGACACGATCAGTTGGAGTCGGATTGCGGTCCTTGCGTTGCACACCGCGCGCGAACTCGCTTTCGGATCGGGATCGAGTCCGATCCTCATTGCCTCAAACAGTCCGCACACACTGCTCTGGGAAGACACGGGGCGTCCGTCCGACTCCGGCGCGAACCCGCGCCCACACAGGCACGAGTTCCCACGTATGGGTTCGGCTCAAGCGATTCACATCTCCCCAAACGAAACTACAGTCGCGACCAGCAGCACCCGCGAAACAAACCTGTGGGCCGTCGCTACCACCGCGCACGTTCGCACCCTGCGCAACGAACAGTCGAGTCACCGCGGTGCGGTGCGGTTTTCTCCCGACGGACGCCGGATCGCGTTCGCGCACAGCAAATGGCTTTTGGTGTCGGACGTGGAACACGCCGGCCCCGGCCCGTCGTGGCGTGTTGCGGCGGGCACCGGGCGCTCGCCACTGGTGTGGGCCGTGAACTGGAGCGCAGATGGCTCGTCGATACTGACAGCGGGCAACGACGGCACGGTCCGGCTGTGGGATTCGAACACCGGCGCGGAGCTGAAGTCGTTCGAGTGGGGCATCGGCAAGCTGTACTGCGCGGCCTTCTCCCCAGATGGCTTGACCTGCGCCGCGGGCGGCGAGAACGGGCAGGTCGTGATCTGGGACGTGGACACTTGAGGGCGCACTCATGCTGATCTGGCGCGGGCACAAGGCGAAGGTGCGGTCGCTGGCGTTCGCGCCGGACGGCCGCACGCTCGCGTCCACCGCGGGCGTCTCGATGGGCGTGTGGCTCTGGGACCCGACCACGGGAAAGAAGACCGCGAAGTTCACCGACAAGCTGCGGTATGGGACCGATTCGGCCCGATGCGTCACGTTCTTCCCCGACGGCCGGTTCGTCGCCGCGACCTGGCAGGACACCGGCGTCACGGTGTGGTACGCCACGACCGGGGTGCGCGCGTCGGTCCTGATGACGCCCGGCGAGTCGCAGTACCCGGACGCGCTCGCGGTGTCGCCCGACGGACTGCGGCTGTTCGGCTGCACCACGAGCCGGCTGCTGGAGTGGCTCACCCCGACCGCGCGGCCCGCGTCGGCCGGGCCGACCGCGTACGACCGCAAGCACGATAAGCCGCTGAACGGCACCCCGCGCATCGGGTTCTCGCCGAAGGGCTCGTACTTCTGCATCGCCGAGTGGCGCATGCACCTGCTCGATCCCGTCACGCTCGACCCGCGCCGCGTGCTGCACCCACCACTCGGGAACGCGAGCGCGAGTTGCTTCGCGTTCACCCCGGACGAGGAACGGCTGGTGGTCGGGTTCGGGTACGGGGCCGCGGTGTGGCGCGTCGGCCACTGGGACGAACCGCCGGTGCGGATCGTCGGCCACGGGGCGCTGGTGCGCGCGGTCGGGTTCCTGCCAGGTGGCGGCACCGTGCTCACGGCCGCGATGGACGGCACCGTGCGCCTGTGGGACGCGACCACCGGCGCGGAGACGCGGTCGTTCGACTGGGGCATCGGCAAGGTGCAGGCCGCGGCCGTGTCGCCGGACGGCACGATGTGCGCCGCGGGCGGCGACGACGGCCACCTCGTCGTGTGGGACGTGGACTGAACGCGCTCTACGCGCTCTTCTCTAACTCCGCGACCAGCGCGCGGATGAACGGTTCGGCGTCGCTCACGATGCCGACCGTCTGGGTGCTCCCGCGGTCCATCAACTTGGTTACAGTCGCGGGGCTGATGTCCACGCACGCGACCTTCACCCACGCGGGCAACAGGTTGCCCACCGCGATGCTGTGCAGCGTCGTCGCCACCATCAGGCAGAAGCCGACGCCGGGGATCAGCCGGCGCATCGCGTCCTGCGAAGCGAGTGCGTCGGTAATCACCTCCGGCAGCGGGCCGTCGTCGCGGATGCTGCCCGCCAGCACATAGGGCACGCCGCGGGTCGCGCACTCGTACATGATGCCGCTCTTCAGCTTCCCGGCGGCGACCGCTTTCTCGATGCCGCCGATCCGCCGGATCGGGTTGATCGTCCGCAGGTGGTGCTCGTGCCCCTCGTCGGTGGGCAAGCCCTTGTCCAGCGACACGCCGAGGCTGGTGCCGTAGAACGCCTGTTCCATGTCGTGCGTCGCGAGCGCGTTGCCCGCGAACAGCACGTTGATGAACCCGTCGCGCACCAGCTTCGCAACGAGTTCAGCGCCGCCGGTGTGAACGACCGCCGGCCCCAGCACCGCGAGCACCTTCTCCCCCGCGGCGCGGGTCTTGCGCATCGCGCCGGCGATCTCGCGCACGCTCACCGCCTTCGGGCGCTCGCTCGAAACCGGGCTGGCCATGAACTCGAACAGCTCGTGCCGGCGCATCTCCGCTTCGGGCGGGAACACGCGGGTGCCGTGCCGCCCGACGACGATCCGGTCGCCGACCTTCACGCTGGTCATGGGCACGCACCGGGCCGCGCCCCCTTCGGGATCGACCGCGATGCCGCAGTCCATCTCCTGGTCTTCCACGTCAACCCAGTCGCCGTCCAGCCGGACCTGCGTGCGGAAGTTGGTGGAGCAGTAGAAGCCGTCCGGGAACGCGCCGGGGATGTCCGCGGCGACCGTGCGGCAGTCGCCCGGATCGGCCGGCACCGCCCCGTGCGGGTGGATGTCCGCGAGGATCGCCTCGAGCTGTTCGGGCGTGTCGGCCCGCACCTCGATGCGCGCGAAGCTGGGGTTGTCCTGGCGCTGGCCGAGCCGCAGTTGCTCGATGTTATACCCGCCGCCGCGCGACAGGATCGCGTCGAGCACTTTGGGCAGCAGGAGCGAATCGACGATGTGCCCGGTCATCTCAACGAACTCGACGTGCGGCGCGGACATGGGTGAACCTCCGGGTGCGGGCGTCTCTCCTCTTGATACCGGTCGGCGCGGCGGAATACGAGCGGACCCGGCCCGCGGCCCGCGCCCGCAGTTGACGACCGGCCCGACCGGGTGTAAGAATGAGGTGGTGTTTGCGAAATGGTGGCTGTAGCTCAGCTGGTTAGAGCGCCAGATTGTG